>CAYSRL010000255.1:0-1001 GCA_964433515.1 uncultured Ruminococcus sp. | reverse complement strand
GAGCCGGGAATCTTACCCACGGAATACATCTTCTCCTCATAGTCCACAGACATAGGGAAGAAATCCACGCCCTCACGGGGCTTAGCGGAAGCGGTGACGGTACACAGAATGGTGGTCTCACCATACCGCACCAGGCAGGAACCGCTGGCCAACTGGGCCATCTTGCCGGTCTCAATGACCAGGGGACGGCCGGCCAGGGTGGTCTCGAACGTACGGAAAGTCTCGAACATAAGAATTACCTCCTAAAATGTTTATATTCCAAACGGAGAGGTAAGCGGGTTTTAGCAATGAAGCCAACCTCGAAACAGTCCGTTTCGGGGCTCGTTTCGCTGCTAAAAGGGCCGTTCTCTCCGTGTGGTTCAAGGTTTCATTTCGCAACACGAGGCAGGCGGACACATCCGCCTGCCTCAAGTTTGCAGAAATTATTTACGCAGACCCAACTTCTCGACGATGGCACGATACCGGTTGATATCCTTCTTCGTCAGGTAGTTCAGCAGGTTGCGGCGATGACCAACCATCTTCAGCAGACCACGACGGCTGTGGTGATCCTTCGGGTGGGTCTTCAGGTGCTGGGTCAAGTCGTTGATACGCTTGGTCAGCACAGCGATCTGCACCTCGGGGGAACCGGTGTCGCCCTCGTGGGTAGCATACTGCTGCATAATGGCGGTTTTCTCTTCGGGTAACATCATAATCATACACCTCTTCTAAAATATTTTCGGGAAACCCAGCGCCGGGAATCGGTGTGTCCCCTCAGGGGCATACTCCACGGTCCGGGAAACCGAACGCCTTTCGCAGGCAGAGATAACTATACCACAGAAAATGCAAGTTGTAAAGAGTTTTTTTGCTGTTTTTTCGTTAAATTTTGATAGACCGCCGTGGCGGCAGAGTTGAGCGAGAGTCTGTATAACCTGTCCGCAAACCGATGAGAGGGAAAGATATGAGCGTGAATGGTTCGTCACGGATGCGGGGTTGGTGCGGGGAGATTGCGGGAGGGCGCAGAG
>CAYSRL010000254.1:0-1015 GCA_964433515.1 uncultured Ruminococcus sp. | reverse complement strand
GATGTGCCTGTCGATGCAGGCGGTGATGCCACCGAATTATTCAGCGGCGGGAGCCTCCTCGGCGGGGGCTTCGGCGGGAGCGGCCTCCTCAGCGGGGGCAGCCTCCTCAGCGGGAGCAGCCTCCTCGGCGGGAGCGGCCTCCTCGGCGGGAGCCTCTTCGCCCTTCTCAGCGATGGCGTTCAGAGCCACGGCCAGACCACGGATGGGTCCGTTCAGCACGCTGAGCAACATAGACAGCAGACCCTCTTTAGAGGGCAGCTTGGCCAGTTCGTTGACCTTAGCGGCATCGATGACCTCGCCGTCCATAAAACCGGCCTTCACCTCGAAAGTCTTGCTGTCCTCAGCATACTTGCACAGGATCTTGGCGGCTGCGGTGTAGTCGTCGCAGATGGCCAGGGCGGTAGAGCCCTTCAGCACATCGTCCAGACCGTTCAGGTTAGCGGCCTCGGCGGCACGACGCAGCATGGTGTTCTTAACGACGGTGTACTCGACACCGGCCTCACGCAGATCACGACGCAGTTTGGTGTCGTCCTCCACAGTGATACCACTGTAGCTCACGATAACACCGGTGGTGGCGCCGTTCAACTTCTCGGTCAGGGCGGTAACGAATGCCTGTTTTTCTTGCAGAACCTTTTCGCTTGCCATTGTTTTGTTTCACCTCCGAATGATAGGATGATTGCTATTCATCCCAAAAAGAAAACCTCTCCTATGTTTCCACAGGAGAGGTGAATACGCACAAAACTGAACCGTAGTTCATTGTGTGAACGCTCTCCTCGGCAGGCACGGTAACCGTTTATGCACCGGGGTGCACCTGCTGTCTGTGGAAGAACAGCAACCGGGGTCTCCCCCAAGTTTATATCTCTCAACGGCAAAAGCCGTTAAAAGCATCGCTGGCAAACCACATCCAACGGATGTGGTTTGACCGAAACAAAAAGCGTGTCAACGCTTTCTGTTTCGCATTAGCCGCCCAGTTTGGCGGGGTTGATCTTGACGCCGGGGCCCATAGTGGAGGCCC
>CAYSRL010000253.1:0-1029 GCA_964433515.1 uncultured Ruminococcus sp. | reverse complement strand
ACGGTATTCTTCTCACCAATTACTATTGCGAGGCCCGTAAAACGGCGAATGTAAAAGAAGCACTCAAGATGGCTTATGCCGGTTCGATTCATACGATTATGACCTCCGGTCTGATTTTGGTTTTGGTTACAGCCGTAGTTGGCGGTATGTTTGAAAACCCGACGGTAACGTCCATCGTAAAAACGATCTCCATCGGTTCGCTTTGTGCTACAATATTGATCCTGTTTGTACTGCCCGGCGTTCTGGCAGCCTGCGATAAGATCGTAACGAAAAAGCGGGATAGGGTTTAATTTCTATAGCCTGCAAAACAATTAAATACCTACTATCTTACAGAAAGAACAGCGGCAGGGAGAGCAATCTCCCTGCCGCTTGTTTTCGTTTTTACTAGTATATTGGATTTTTGATAAAGCAACAACCAAACGTTCCTGCCGGAAGTGCGATAATCCCAACGCCGATTAGAAAAGCGCCGCATCATCTTATATGATGCGGCACAGAATGATCTGTTCTATTCTTTTGTATGCGCTTTTCGATAGTCACGTGGGAGCACCCCGGTTATATCACGAAAAGAAACTGTGAATTTGCTTTGATTCTCATACCCTACGGCACAGGCAATTTCGGCAACGGTCGCATCGCTGTGGCAAAGGAGTTCCTTTGCCCGTTTGATACGGTATTCCTTCATATATCCGCCGATCGACTGTCCAAAAACCGTTTTGAAGGTGGTTTTCAGCGTGGTTTGATTGATGTGAAATCTAGAAGAAAGTTCTTCTATCGTATATCGCCTTGTCAGATCGCTTATCAAAAGTTCGTGTACCTCGTTTACCGTTTGTATGGAGGAATCCTGAGCGTGCAGTGGGGTTTCTGCGAGTGCATCGTCCGCAGGACAAGCCACTTCAACGATCTGCTCGATCATCTCGTGAAGCACCTCGGTTCTGGTGGTCTTGGCCGCCGTGTAATAAACCTCTTTTCCTTCGCGACGGCTTGTGATAAGCCCGGCGGTTTTCAAAAGCTTCAGATGATGGGATACGACAG
>CAYSRL010000252.1:0-1036 GCA_964433515.1 uncultured Ruminococcus sp. | reverse complement strand
CTTCTGCTTCTTTTCTACACTCATTTTTCTCTGCTTTTTCTCTCCTTCCTACCTAAACGGTACATCATTGGCGTACATTTCCACATCCTGCCAGTTGTCTTCTGGTTGTGGTGGCGGTACGCTCTCCATCTTTCGGAATGCAGACATTGCACGTCTGTACTGCTCTATTGATAAATCTGCTATGCTCTGCACCTTGTACCTGCTACATACTTTTTTCAAATCTGTACCTGTTCTGACAGCCTCAGCCTTTATTTCATCCTGATACTCTGTCGACAGTGCTGTTTTCTTCGCCTGCTGCCCTCTGCCTTTAGATGGTACCTGTCCACTATCAGCATTTGGCATTGCATCAGGATCCTTTGCATCATCGATGCAGAATAAGCCATTAAGCGCGTACTTTCTCGCATAACTGGAAGAAGAACCCGTTACCTGTGCATCGTCCATCTTTGTCCGGCTGTCCGGTTCTCTGGCATATGCAGCAGTCTCTATTGTTTCCGCTGATTCCAAATCACAGAATTTTGCTGTTGCCTGTACATAGAACCGGTTCCCGATATTTACGATCTGGTCGGATATGGTTACTATTGCACCGACTTCATGCAGCAGGGGCTTTAATGCTTCTAAGATATCCTCACAATTCCGGTAATAAAAATCACCAAATTTGTTATACTGTGACTTGGGGGCCTTTAGTTCTGCCTGTACTTTCGACAGCTTCTCATATACATTCATGTATGTACTTCCTTTCTTGGTTGCTATTTATGTCTTTGCTCCGTCATAAATGCGCTCATAGAAATACTTAGCATTTACCTTGCCGGAAATAACCACATATCCGTTTTTCTTAAGCTCTTCGTTAAGCTGCTTAATTATTGTATATGCCTTGCTCTTACTGCATTCCATCATGTCGGCTATGTCCTGCGCACTTAAAAATCTTTTTCCCTCAGCCATGCTCTGCTCCTTTCTATTCGTCTATGTACTTTACGTATTCTTGTGAAATTGTAAGCGGATTTTTCACATTTTCCGGATTATAAATAATTTCTACCCC
>CAYSRL010000251.1:0-1048 GCA_964433515.1 uncultured Ruminococcus sp. | reverse complement strand
GGCGGGGCTGGCGGCCAGCGCCGCCACACCGGCACCGGGAAAACTGATCTTGGAGGTGGAGGTGAACATCACCACCATATCCTCGTTGCCGTTCTTCACCAGTTCGGGATAGATGTTCAGCAGGGTGTCCCCCTCATCCTCCAGATGGTGGAGGCAATAGGCGTTGTCCCAGATGATGCGGAAATCCTTTGCGGCGGGTTTGAGCGCCGCCAGACGGCGGACGGTGTCGTCGGAATAGGTGATGCCGTCCGGGTTGGAGTACATCGGCACACACCACATACCCTTCACCGCCGGATCCTTGACCAACTCCTCGATCTTATCCACGTTGGGGCCATAGGGGGTCATCTCCACCGGGATCATCCGGATGCCAAAATACTCGGTCACCGCAAAATGCCGGTCATAACCGGGCACCGGGCACAAGAACTTGACCTCGCCCTGCTGACACCAGGGCAGGTCGCCGCAAACGCCGTGGCTATAGCAGGTGGCCACATAGTCAAACATCATATTCAGACTGGAGTTGCCGCCCACGATCACCTGGTCTGGGTCCATCCCGAGAATTTCGCCAAACAGGCTCTTGACCTCCGGCAGGCCGTCCAGCAGACCGTAGTTGCGGACATCCATCCCGTTTTGGGCGGTATAGCCGTCCCGGGCGTTGACACAGTCCAGCATATCCAGCGTCAGATCCAACTGCTGAACTCCCGGCTTTCCCCGGGACATATCCAGTTGCAGGCCCTGTGCCTGATAGGTGAGATACAGTTGCCGCAGGGTTTGCTCCCGCTGTTGCAATTCTTCACGGGTCAGGTCCTTCAGACTGCTCATAGCGGCACTTCCTTTCCTCAGTAATAGGGGGGGCCGGCCCCCCAAGGATAGTCTGCCTGCTATTATACAAGATATGCCTCTGTTTTGCAAGTCTTATTTTCGTTTCTTGCAAATTATTTGCAAATTTTCGGTATTTTCCCGATTTATTCGGATTTTTTCGCATAATGCAAGGCGAAAACCGTTATTTTTAGATAAATTTCGGCTTTCCCCTACTCCAAAAGCGGAACAA
>CAYSRL010000250.1:0-1063 GCA_964433515.1 uncultured Ruminococcus sp. | reverse complement strand
TGAAGGACTGGCTCAGCAGACCGCCCCAGCCGCCGTCACCCTTAACGACCAGGCCGTAACTGCCCTCGTAGGCGGCGCTGGTGCTGACGGCGGTATTCTGATAGGTGGTCCAGCCGGTGGTGTTACCGGTCTCGAAGTCACCGTTGATGATATAGCCGTCGTTGGAGGGATCCTTCAGTTCCGTGATCACCACATCGTCGATGTAGAAATCGGGAGAAGAGGTGCTGTTGTAACCGGAGAAGTTCAGACGGATCATAGAGTCGTCAGTGGCCAGGAACTCAAACTTCACCTGGGTCCACTCGCCGGCGTTGCTGGGCCAGTAGGCCTTATAGGTGGTGCCGGAAGAGGTGCCGTACACCTTGTAGTTGAAGCCGGTGCTGTCGGTATTGTTGATGTAATACCAGAAAGAGAACTCATAGGACTTACCGTTATCCACGGGGATGTCCTGATAGGCGATGCCGCTCCAGCCGGAAGAGCCAACAGCGTGCAGACCGTAATTGCCGGTGTGGGCAGCGTCGCCGGTGACGGATCCGTAGTACACGGTCCAGCCGGTGGTGTCGCCGGTCTCAAAGTCGCCGTTCTCGATGGGGGGCTTTTCATACATAATGACATCGTCGATCAGGATGGAACTGGTGTTGCCGGCAGTCTCAGCAGAGAACTTCAACTGGAGGGTGGTGTTGGTGGCTTTCACCACAAAGGTGTTCTCCACCCATGCGCCGGAGGTCTCGTTCATCCAGTTCTCACCGCTGACCTTGGTATAGTCGCCCACCAGATACAGGTTGAACACGTCGGTGCCGGACACACGCTTAGACCACCATTTGATGATGTAGGTCTTGCTGGGGGTCACGGTGACGGCGGTGGACAGAGCACCGCTGCCGTACTGACCCACGCTGCTCAGTTTCAGAGCCTGGGTGCCGCCGTGGACATCGTCGGTCACGATCTCTTTGGTGCCGCTGGAACCGGTCCAGTTGGTCAGACCGGCCTCAAAGTCACCGTTGAGGATCAGGTTGTCCACGGTGGTCTCGGTGGTGTCGTCACCCTCGTCGCCCTCGTCGCCGGAGTC
>CAYSRL010000249.1:0-1069 GCA_964433515.1 uncultured Ruminococcus sp. | reverse complement strand
GTGCCGGAGCGGGATATGTTCAACACCTATAATATGGTCGTGGGTATGAGCGTGGTGGTGCCCGCCGACCAGGTGGAGACCGCCCTGTCCATCCTGCGGGAGCACGGTGACGACGCCTATGTCATCGGCGAGATCATCGCCGGCGACGAAAAGGTGATCCTGTGAGCCCCGCCCGCATCGCCGTGCTGGTCTCCGGCGGCGGCACCAACTTACAGGCGCTGATCGACGCCCAGAACAGGGGAGAGATCCCCCACGGCGAGATCGTGCTGGTCATCTCCAACAAGGCGGATGCCTATGCCCTGGAGCGGGCGAAAAACGCCGGCATCCCCGGTGTGGTGATCACCAAGACGGCCTGCGGCGGCCAGGAGGCCTTTGAGGAGGCGTTGCTGGCGCAGTTGGCGGCCTGTGACATCGACCTGATCGTGCTGGCCGGCTTTATGGCGATACTCAGCCAGCGGTTCACCGACACCTATCCGAAGCGGATCCTCAACGTGCACCCCTCTTTGATCCCCTCCTTCTGCGGCGAGGGGTTCTATGGCCTGCGGGTGCACCGGGCGGCTCTGGATTATGGGGTCAAGGTGACCGGCGCCACCGTGCACTACGTCAACGAGATTCCCGACGGCGGCGAGATCATCCTGCAAAAGGCGGTGGAGATCCAGGCGGGGGACACCCCCGAGATCCTCCAGCGCCGGGTGATGGAGCAGGCGGAATGGCAAATCCTGCCGCAAGCCGTGGAACTGGTCAGCAAGAACTTAGCAGAAGACGAATAAGGCTCCCTCGGAGAGGGGCCTAATACAACAAAAGTGAGGGAAAAACTATGAAGATCTCTACCATCCAAGACGAACTGAATGCGCTGGCCTATCACGGCCGGGGCATCATCATCGGCAAATCTGCCGACAGCAAAAAGGCGGTCACCGCCTATTTCATTATGGGGCGCAGCGTCAACAGCCGCAACCGGGTGTTTGTGGCAGAGGGCGAGGCAATGCGCACCAAGGCCTTTGACGAGTCCAAGATGGTGGATCCCCACCTGATCATTTATTACCCCGTGCGGGTGCTGGGCAACAAGACC
>CAYSRL010000248.1:0-1072 GCA_964433515.1 uncultured Ruminococcus sp. | reverse complement strand
ATCAAGTACAAGAAAACCAAATAACCCTCATACAAAGAAAGAGCCTGTGGCAGTGCCACAGGCTCTTTTCTTGGTGTAAAATAGCGGTGTTTTGCAGAGGTTTTGGCGCAAATCCAGGGGAGTGCGCTGAAGGATATCCGGCTTTTATACCCGAAAAATGTCCTTTTCGGTCAGGTTCAGTCGGTCGGCCATAGACTGGGCACGCCGGCGGTGATACTCGAAGCCGTCGGCGTGGTGGCTGTCGCTGCCGAAAAAGAATTTGCACCCACACGCTTTGGCGTGGGCATAGAAGGCGGTGACCGCTTCTTGCTCGGCGTCGTTGCCGAAGTTGAAGGTGGCGGTGTTCAGTTCGATGCCCGCCCCCAAGGCGGCGGCCTTCTCAAACAAAGCGGTCAGCCGGTCGCCTTGGACTGACCGCAGCACCTGGCAGTGGGCATCGGGGTCACCGCCGCCCAGTTTGGGCCCGGCCAGGTGGGCGAGACCCACCTTGTGCCACGGCAGAGGCATTTCCAGCACCCGCTCCAATTTGTCCAGCAGCACCTTTGCCCGTCCCGCCGGAGTGGCGGCATCCTGGGCTCGGATGGTGAAATCGGTCATATGAAAATGGCTGATGGAGATCAGCACAAAATCCATCTCATCGTACCGCCCGGTGGACATACCCACCGTGCCGTCCAGTGTCATATCTACCTCGGCGCCGAACAGAAAGCGCACCCTCTCATTCTGCGGCAGAGGGAGGTTTTTACAGATGTGGGGATAGTTCTGGGAGCCGTAGAAATCCGGCCCCCAGCCGCCGGTGGGGATCGGCACCCGCTCGTCCCAAAAATGGTCGGTCAGGGCGACGGCCGAAAGCCCCTCCTCCAGGGCGTATTGCAGAATCCGTTGCGGCGTCTGTTCCGGGTCTTTGGAGCACATGGAGCCGCCGGAGTGGATGTGTAGATCGTGGTCAACGATGTAGCGCATACTCTCACCTCCCAAAGGAATGAATCCAGTATAGCAGGAATGGCGAGAAAATGCAAGGGAGAGGGCATTCTTGCGGATGTCCTCCGTAAGGAAGGTGCCGCAGGAAGATTTA
>CAYSRL010000247.1:0-1076 GCA_964433515.1 uncultured Ruminococcus sp. | reverse complement strand
GCGCTGGTTGACCACCTATTCCCGCAACCGTTCTGAGCGCACCATGAAGGAGCGTCTGGCCGCCGAGATCCTCGACGCCCTGAACGGTACCGGCGGTGCCGCTAAGAAGTGCGACGATACCCACAAGATGGCCGAGGCCAACAAGGCGTTCGCTCACTTCCGTTGGTAATCACGGTTTCATAGTAAGGAAAAGGAGGAACGTACTATGGCAAGAGATGTATCTCTGGAAAAAACCAGAAACATCGGTATTATGGCTCACATCGATGCTGGTAAGACCACCACCACCGAGCGTATCCTGTACTATACCGGTGTAAACTACAAAATCGGTGAGACCCACGACGGCGGCGCCACCATGGACTGGATGGCGCAGGAGCAGGAGCGTGGTATCACCATCACCTCTGCTGCCACCACCTGTTATTGGGACAAGCAGGGCACCGCTGACAAGCATCGTATCAACATCATCGATACTCCCGGCCACGTGGACTTCACCGTTGAGGTGCAGCGTTCTCTGCGTGTTCTGGACGGCTCTGTCACCGTGCTGTGCGCCAAGGGCGGCGTGGAGCCCCAGTCTGAGACTGTGTGGCGTCAGGCAGACGACTATCAGGTGCCCCGTATGGCCTATGTCAACAAGATGGACATTATGGGCGCCGATTTCTACCGTGTGGTCAATATGATGCGTGACCGCCTGAAATGTAACGCCGTGCCGATCCAGCTCCCCATCGGTTCTGAGAACCTGTTCAAGGGCATCGTGGACCTGATCGAGATGAAGGCCGACGTTTACTACGATGAGATGGGCAAGGATATGCGTGTGGAAGAGATTCCGGACGATATGAAGGAACTGGCCGAGAAGTACCGTGAGGAACTTCTGGAGGCTGTCTGCGAGCAGGACGACGACCTGATGGAGAAGTATTTCGGCGGTGAGGAGATCACCGTGGACGAGATCAAGGCGGTCATCCGCAAGGCTACCATCGCCAACACCATGGTTCCCGTTTGCTGCGGTACTTCCTACCGCAACAAGGGCGTTCAGAAGCTTCTGGATGCCATCGTGGATTACATGCCCTCTCCGCTGGACGTTC
>CAYSRL010000246.1:0-1077 GCA_964433515.1 uncultured Ruminococcus sp. | reverse complement strand
CAGCCTTGCTATCATACCACCGGCAACTCCATTTGTCAACAACTTTTTTAAAGTCTTTTCAAAGTTTTTTGCGGTTTGGCAGAAATGAGGAATGACCCCCGGAAAACCGGGGGTCATTCTGTGTAAAATCAACGAATACCGTACTTTTCAATGATATAATCCATATCCTTATCGCCGCGGCCGGACAGGTTGATCAGCACCGAACCCTTGCCCATCTTCTTGGCCAGTTTTATGCCATAGGCGACGGCGTGGGCACTCTCAATAGCCGGGATGATGCCCTCCAGACGAGCCAACTCATAAAAGGCGTCGATGGTGTCCTGGTCGTTGACCACATCGTACTTGACCCGCCCCAGAGTATGCAGGAAGGCGTGCTCCGGGCCGGAGGAGGGATAATCCAGACCGCTGGCCACCGAATACACCGGGGCCGGGTCGCCATTCTCATCCTTCAGCATAATGCTGTTAAACCCGTGCATCACACCCTCGGAGCCATACTGCAGGCTGGCGGCGTGGTCGCCCAAAGCGGTGCCCCGACCCAGCGGCTCAATACCATAAATGTCCACCGGGTCATTGAGGAAGCCGGAGAAGAAGCCGGCGGCATTGGAGCCGCCGCCCACGCAGGCCACGATGGCATCCGGCAGGTGACCGGTCATATCCAAAAACTGGGCCCGGGCCTCCTCGCCCACCACGTGCTGGAAATCCCGCACCATCATGGGGAAGGGGTGAGGGCCCACCACCGAGCCGATGCAGTAAATACAATCCTTATACTCCCGGGCATAGGCGGCAAAGGCGGCGTCCACCGCCTCTTTCAAGGTGGCCTGTCCCTCGGTGACCTCCACCACGTTGGCACCCAGTATCTTCATCCGGGCCACGTTGGGCGCTTGTTTCTTAATATCCTCGGAGCCCATATAGATATCGCACTCCATACCGAAATAAGCGGCGGCGGTGGCCATAGCCACGCCGTGCTGACCGGCACCGGTCTCGGCGATCACCTTTTTCTTGCCCATATATTTAGCCAGCAACACCTCGCCCATACAATGGTTGAGTTTGTGGGCGCCGGTATGGTTCAGATCCTCCCGC
>CAYSRL010000245.1:0-1091 GCA_964433515.1 uncultured Ruminococcus sp. | reverse complement strand
GATGAAGCGGTTGGTGGAGATCGGCCAGGCCGGCAACATCAAGACCGCCCGCAAGATGGTGGACCGTCTGCGTCCCGAGGTGTGGGATGCCCTGGAGATCGTTATCAAGGATCACCCGGTTATGCTGAACCGTGCACCCACCCTGCACCGTCTGGGTATCCAGGCTTTCGAGCCGGTGCTGGTCGAGGGCCGTGCCATCAAACTGCATCCCCTGGTCTGTACCGCCTTTAACGCCGACTTTGACGGCGACCAGATGGCGGTGCACGTACCCCTGTCCGCCGAGGCTCAGGCCGAAGCCCGCTTCTTGATGCTGGCCGCCGGCAACCTGCTGAAGCCCTCTGACGGAAAGCCGGTGGCGGTGCCCACCCAGGATATGATTCTGGGTTCCTATTACCTGACCATCGACAATCACGAAAAGGATTCCGCCGAGGCCACCGCCGAGGCGAAAGAGAAGACCGATAAGATCTATCGTGATGAGAACGAGGCTATGATGGCCTATGACGCAAAGGCCATCGGTCTGCACGACGACATCAAGATCCGCCGTGTGATGGAGATCGACGGTGTGGCCGTTTCCCATCTGGTCAAGACCACCATCGGCCGTGTGATCTTCAACCGCTCCATCCCTCAGGATCTGGGCTTTGTGGACCGCACCCTCCACGAGGGTGAGAGCGTCACCGACGTTTCCTATCTGGACCGTCTGATGGGCTATGAGATCGACTTTAAGGTCGGTAAGAAGCAGCTGGGCAAGATCGTGGCGGAGTGCATCCGTAAGCACGGCACCGCCGCCACCTCTGTGGTGCTGGACAACATCAAGGCTCAGGGCTATAAGTATTCCACCCGTGGCGCTCTGACCGTGGCGGTGGGCGATGCCACCATCCCGGAGAAGAAAAAGACCTATATCGCTGAGGCGGAGGCCCGTGTGGACCAGATCGCCGAGATGTATCAGCAGGGTCTGATGAGCGACGACGAGCGGTATACCCACGTTATCGCCACCTGGAACGAGACCACCGACAAGGTGACCAAGGCTCTGGTGGGCAATATGGATCCCTACAACCCCATCCAGATGATGGCGGATTCCGGCGCCCGTGGTA
>CAYSRL010000244.1:0-1093 GCA_964433515.1 uncultured Ruminococcus sp. | reverse complement strand
AATAGGTAATTGCGAAACTCACTAACGTTCATTCGCAATCATGATTAGAAACAAGGTAGAATTCGTGCAGTGCACGAATTCAAAGATGAAATGTGAATAGCCTGATATTTTGGCGCACTTTAATAAGACATAAAACTTGTAGAGTGGATAAGTCTTAAGCAATGAGAGGTTTTAAACTGCGAATATATTCGTGATGCTGAATTTTATCGGCAAGAACAACGGTCACTAATTGAGTGATTCCTGCAAGGATCAAATCTGCGTGAAGTGTTTTCTTGTTTTGAGTACGGCGACCAGCTAGACCTAAGTTGTCTTTGATATGGTTGATGTCACGTTCAACAGCAGTTCGGATTTTATATGTGTTGTCCCATTCTTCCGTGCCGCGAATAACTCCAGGGTATGCACGAAGGTCTTTTTCAGGATAAATATAAACCATACGACCGCATTTAGAAGTAGTGCATGGGTCTTCACAGAAGCATTCTCTGTGTGATTTTTGGGTGGATTTATCATAAACCCATTTCATTTTTGGACAGACGAACTTAAATGTTGGCAGACCACTTCTTAAGTTTGATTTACTGCCTTCTGGTTTCATAGGAAGGGTTTCATCATGTGGACAGCAAGGGATACCATCTGCATTTATGGTGTAGTCAGGATTTTCAAGTCCAGATCTTGCATTTAGAGGAATGTATGCTTTTTGAAAGTGTTTGTTTTTACCGAAGGTATCGCCAGTAAGAAGGTCTTTGTAGAGTTCAACTGTATCAAAGGCGGCATCTCCAAGAAAAGTCTTTGGATTTATCAAAGGATGCTTTGTGAAGAAATCTTTCAAAGTAGGAATAAGTAATCTTGAGTCATGAACAGATTTATCTTCATCAGGAGAATCAGATTTCTTTTCTGTTTTGATGTCATGTGCATCAAAGAAATCTTTGTCATAAAAGGCAAGATGACGGATGATTCCAAGCCCATTAGTGACAATGCCGAATTTGTAGGCATAACAAAAATGTCCGTTGATAAAAAGCTGTTTGACTTCAGGGTTTGCGGCGGCATGGGAAGGCATGGAGCCATATGCAGCCTTGTATGGGTCGTAAGATTCATCAAA
>CAYSRL010000243.1:0-1096 GCA_964433515.1 uncultured Ruminococcus sp. | reverse complement strand
GCCACCGTCAGGGTCAGGCACACGTCCTCGGTGCTGTCGTTCACGATGGCCCAGGAGGGCTTTACAGGGGGGGCGCCGGCGCTGCCCAGGCTGCCGCCCAGGGTCAGCTCCACGGTGCCGTCACCGTCGGTGTCGGTATAGGTCTTGCTGGAGGAGATGACCGAAACGCCCTCCACCGTGTCGCCGGAGACCAGCAGACCCTTGGTGGCATACTCGGCGTTGGTGGTGTCGTCCTGATAATAGATGGTGGCACCGGCGCCCACGTACACCTTGACGCCGGCAGACTTGACCTTAATGGTCTGGGTGGAATCGCTGCTGCCGTCCACCACCTTCATATTGGCATAGACGGTGCCGCTCAGGCTGGTGTCCTGGGCAACGATCTGGACGGTGGCCACGTCGCCCACGGCCACGGGCAGGGTGGCGATGGGACGGCAATAGGCGCCGTTCTCATAGCCCTTGTACTCCACGCCGTTGACCCACAGGGTGGCTTCATAGTCCACGTCCTTATAGGCGTGCTCCAACTGGAGGATGCCCGCCGTCTCGACGGTCAACTCGTACCAGACACCGTCGGTGTCGTCGGCCTCCAGCGTGGTGTTGATCAGATAGCAGTCAACGCCATAGCCAAACCATTTGTCGTTGGCGTTGATGGGGTCATCCTGGCTGCCGGATGCTGCGAACACGCTGATGGACAGCACGCTCACCAGCAGCATACTGACAAGCAGGATGCCGAGGATCTTTTTGGTTTTTCTCATAGAAAAGCCTCCTTTGTGAAAAGTGTAAAAGAGGGGATGAGCCTCTTTCCGTCATCTGCACACCTTTAAAAAAGGTAATACACACGAGTAATTATACCACACAATGCGGTCTCTTACAATATTTTTTATGGCAAAAATTTCTTTGTATTTTTCATAAAGATGAAAAACGATTTCCGTCACATTTCACAAAAAGCAGAAAATATCCCCCCAAATCGTCCGGAAAAGCACAAAAACTACACAAAAACCCCCACTTAACCCCGCCCCAACCCTGTAGGGAGAGTGCAGAGTGAGGAGTTAGGAGTTAGGAGTGAGGAGTGTAGTCAAGTCTGTGCGTGGCCGTAGGG
>CAYSRL010000242.1:0-1106 GCA_964433515.1 uncultured Ruminococcus sp. | reverse complement strand
GTACCGGGTAAGTGGTGCTCTCTATCCTGTCAATGATTCTATCATCCATCTTTAGACGCTCAATCAGTATATTACTTGTGTAGATTGTGGGTAACCTGTTTGCATATCTCTCGTTGATCAGACGATAAAGAACCGTGTCGACCCACTCTTTCGACATCTGTACACCAATATCGTCCAATACTAAAAGACTGGCCTGGTAAATAGCATTTACTTCTTTGTCTCCATCGTAGCTCTTTTTTGTCATTTCAAGAAAATCAAGGATATTCACAAATTTCACACTGCATGAGAATCTCTTTGTTATTTCACCAATCATGCAGCAGGCTAACATTGTCTTGCCGCTTCCCTTGGTCCCAGAATAAATATACAAGCCCATGCCGTTTTCCTTAAATGTCTGGTGATATAGTATGTATTTATTGATTATGTCTTTAGGCGTTGTTATATCTGCCTTGTACTTCTTCCAGTCAAAATCTTTTCCTGTCAGCCCCATGAATTCAAATGGTATCATTGCACGTGCCTTTCTAAACTCGCTGTCCTGCTTTGTAACTGCTTTTATTGGCAAGAAATACTCGTATCCCTTTGCATCCTCTGCAACAATATAGTTATCTAATTTGTAAACTCTTATATCTTCCAACTGTTCATTGCTCAAATTCTCCCATCTTGGATAGGGTGCTAGTATCTTACGCATAAATATGCGTCTTTCGCTCAACTGGTCTCCACTCATTTCTTTTGCATAGTATTTCATACCATCTGGCTTTAAGAGTCTAAAATTGGCTAGTCTCTCACCATCTGTTACGATTGCACCGGTGCAATTATCTCTGACTCCTTCCATCTTCTCACCCCCTACTGAAAAGGTGCATCTGGTGGTGTTTCACCAGTACAGTATTTTTTATATAATTCCTCATAAAATTTATTGCTGCCACTTTCCTGCGACTGCTGCACTGCTGCCCTTTGGCCACTATCTGCATAATTACCATCCAGCACCTTGGCCATGTTGGTGTCTTTGATAAGCCAGTCAAATGTTGCGGACCAGTTGCGGTTATTTTGACCTTTTAAGAAACTGCTGCTCTCTGCCAGTTCGAAAAGTTTCTTGAGATCTTCCACAGTAT
>CAYSRL010000241.1:0-1124 GCA_964433515.1 uncultured Ruminococcus sp. | reverse complement strand
GCCAGAACGTGCCCCAGTCCGGTGTGCCGGAGTCCTTCAAGGTGCTGGTTAAGGAACTGCAGTCCCTGGGTCTGGATATCCGGGTGCTGGATGCCGAGAAGAACGAGATCGACCTGAAACAGAATTTTGACGACGACGATGACATCGGTATGATCGAGCCGGACTCCGAGGCCTTCACGATGGTGGCCAACGAGAGCGAGTTCGACGGCTATGGCGTCGGCGAGATGGACGAGTCCGGTGAGATCGTTGAGGACACCGTGTACTCCGACGATGAGATGAATTAAAGGAGGGGCACAGAATTATGATGCAATTTAATGAATTCGATTCCATTAAGATCGGTCTGGCCTCTCCGGACCAGATCCGCAGTTGGTCTTACGGCGAGGTCACCAAGCCGGAGACCATCAACTACCGCACCCTGAAGCCGGAGCGGGAGGGTCTGTTCTGCGAGAAGATCTTCGGGCCTACCAAGGACTGGGAGTGCCATTGCGGCCGCTATAAGCGTCTGCGCTATAAGGGTAAGATCTGTGAGCGCTGCGGCGTGGAGGTCACCCGGGCAAAGGTTCGCCGTGAGCGGATGGGCCATATCGAGTTGGCCGCTCCCGTGTCCCACATCTGGTATTTCAAGGGCATTCCCTCCCGCATCGGTCTGATGCTGGATATGCCCCCCCGTCAGCTGGAGCAGGTGCTCTACTTTGCAGAGTACATTGTGGCTGACCCCGGCGACACCCCCTTGCAGAAAAAGCAGGTGCTGTCCGAGAGCGAATATCAGGATATGCGGGAAAAATACGAGGACGACTTTGACGCCGGTATGGGCGCCGAGTATGTCCAGAAACTGCTGGCTGAGATCGACCTGGAGGCATTGTCCGCCGAACTGAAGGAAGAATTGGAGACCGCCACCGGTCAGAAGCGGGCCCGCCTGCTCAAGCGCCTGGAGGTCGTGGAGTCCTTCCGCCTGTCCGGCAACCGTCCCGAGTGGATGATCATGGACGTGGTGCCGGTGATCCCCCCGGATATCCGTCCCATGATCCAGTTGGATGGCGGCCGTTTCGCCACCTCCGACCTGAATGACCTGTACCGCCGTGTCATCAACCGCAACAACCGTCTGAAGAGACTGATCCAGCTGA
>CAYSRL010000240.1:0-1159 GCA_964433515.1 uncultured Ruminococcus sp. | reverse complement strand
CATATAAACCAATTAATTTATGTGTTTCTGTTGAAGAATACAACCTTCAAATAGCCGAGTTAGATGCTAATGCCTTTGCAGGCTTAGTGATGATTGATTTCTTCCATCTTAAACCACTATTTGAAGGTGTTCCTGATTCTGTAAAAGCCAAAATATATGAGCGAATGGAATATTTAAAGGCTATCCTATGATTTCAAAAACAAGACGTTTGATTCTTTTTTCCATTTCGTCATAGGTACAAGTTTCATTATCTGCAAAATCTGGCATCAAAGTATAATCATCAAAATCTTTGGTGTCGGCGTTCCATTCTCCACCAGTACAGCAACATAACTCCCCATTTTCTCGAATGCCAAGATTATCGATCTGTATTTGTGATTCTACAAGATTTGTGATATAAACACTTAATCTGTTTCCGTTTGGTAATTCATAGTTGCCTTTTCTCTTGTCAATTTTCCACACGCTTCTTAATTTAATAATCTGCATAAAATCTGCTCTCTTCATAATCAATACCTACCTTTCTAGTTTGGCTTGTCTCATCGGTTGGAAGGTTGCCTGCCTACCCAAGACCGCCGAAGCGGTTTCGACTATTTTATAAAATCGCTTATCATCTCAACGGCTCTTTCTTCTTCGATTCCGTAAGCCTTTAAACGTTCCACAATGTCATTGTGCTTTGTGCCATCCGTTAAAATGATGCAAGTATGGCAATTATGCTCATTTCTGTATTTTGCAAGTTTAAGAAGTCCCTGTATTTCTTTTTCTGTCTGTTGTTCGGTGTTGGCTTCATAGTCGCTTGTTCTTTTCATTCTGTTAATAAATTCGTCAGTTGCACGCCAGCCCATTTCTGAAACTGTTGTTGTGTATTCTGAGAAAGGAAATCCCAGCTCTTTATCTACTGCATAAGATTTTACTTCTTTAGTTTCAGTGTTTATCTGTGTTACGTTGTCCCATTTTGCTCTTTCATTTACGAATGTTCTAATCATGTGTATTTCCTCCGTTTGATGTTTTATTTGTTATAATTATATTACACGATAATAGAATATAAAACAACTTGGAATATTATACGAAAATAGAATGTGAAAGATATAGAATTATTGTGCAAATATTACACGAAAATAGAATTTTATAATACGCAAGAATAGAACTTATATTATATGATAAT
>CAYSRL010000239.1:0-1164 GCA_964433515.1 uncultured Ruminococcus sp. | reverse complement strand
GACCCCAACGTGGGCGTGGTGGCGGTGCCGGACACCCGTCTGGATGCCCTGCGGGATATGTACACCGAAAACGGAAAGGTGCCCCCGGTGGTGCCCGCCGTTATCGAGTTTGTGGACATCGCCGGCCTGGTGAAAGGGGCCAGCAAGGGCGAGGGTCTGGGCAACAAATTTCTGGGCAACATCCGGGAGTGTGATGCCATTGTCCACGTGGTGCGTTGTTTTGAAAACGACGACATCATCCACGTGGAGGGGAGCATTGACCCCCTCCGGGATATTGAAACCATCGACCTGGAACTGATCTTCTCGGATATGGAGATGGTGGAGCGGCGCATCGCCCGGGTCACCAAGGATCTCAAGGGCGACAGATCCCTGCAGAAAGAACTGGACTTCCTCAAGCGGCTGTACGCCCTGTTGGAGAGCGGCAAACCTGCCCGGGCGCTGGACTGCGACGAGGACGAGGTGGGGATGATGGGCGTGATGGCCCTGCTCACCTCTAAGCCGATCATCTATGCCGCCAACCTGTCGGAGGACGATTTTGCAGGCGGCGAGCCCACCGGCAACCCCCACTACCAAAAGGTGGCGGCGCTGGCCGCCGAGCAGGGGGCAGAGGTGCTGCCCATCTGCGCCCAGATGGAGGCGGACATCGTGGATATGGACGCGGAGGAAAAACTGCTGTTCCTGTCCGAACTGGGTCTGACCAATTCCGGTCTGGATCGGTTGATCCAGAAGAGTTATTCCCTGCTGGGGCTTATCTCTTTCCTCACCGCCGGCGAGAAAGAGGTCCGTGCCTGGACCATCCGTAAGGGCTGGAAGGCGCCTAAGGCCGCCGGCCGTATCCACACCGATTGTGAGCGTGGTTTCATCCGGGCTCAGGTGATCGCCTTTGACGCTTTGATGGAGTGCGGCAGTCTGGCCAATGCCCGGGGCAAAGGTCTGGTGCGCACCGAGGGCAAAGAGTATGTGATGCAGGACGGCGACGTGGTCGAATTCTTATTCAACGTATAATCATAGCCACCCAAAGCCGGGGACAACCGATGGTTGTCCCCGGCTTTTTTGGTGTCTTCAGACGTGGAAATAACCACCGATTCCGCCGAAAGAGCGGAGCACTCTCTTGCCTCCCCTCGAGGGGAAGGTTATCGGGGGAAATCGGCCTCGAGGGAAAGG
>CAYSRL010000238.1:0-1172 GCA_964433515.1 uncultured Ruminococcus sp. | reverse complement strand
CTACGAGGATGGTATAAGGTCGGTGTGTTTTTGTCATAGACGAAACCCGGACGGAGCAAAAAAGCACCCCGTCTATATCAGACGGGGTGCCAAAGGTCAGCATCCTTCTTCTTTTCTCAATTGTTCGGCCAATTCCTTTTGCTCCATTTCGGCAAACTCTTTTCGCAACGTATTGGCTGACATCTCTCCAACAAGAGATCCAAGTATTAACGAACCCAAATACAAACCCGTGCATACCACCATTTTCCAACCGCCGTCGACAAAGAACACGCTGACAAGCAACGGCACTTCGAAAAAGGCCATCACCACAGGGGTAATGCGACGCTTCTTCTCTTCGATGATCGGTCTTTCTTTCGTGTAAGGCTTCTTGACCACATCCGAACCGTATGCGATCACGCATAATCCAACTGAGTTCATTATGAAAAAAGCCACACCAAACACGCTGTAAACATTCACACAGGGACGGAACCACAACGCACCCTCACCCACCGGAACAAACAGCATAAGACCACACAACACCAATGATATGGCAACAGAAAGGACGTAGCCCAAGATTTTTCTCATAAACATCACCTCACATTGTCAATATAGCATAAATTCATACGCTATGCAATAGCGTGATAGTTGAGTTTTGGGATGATTAAATACAGGGAGTAATTATTCTGTTTGTTTGGTATCCAGTTATTGGCACCTACGATTATCGCCTGCGGCGAAGTCGGTCAAATACGGCTTTGCCGTATTTGAGGTAGCACCAGTAAGCATAAGAAAAGACCCGGACAAAACGTCCGGGTCTTTTCTTATGTGTTGGCACCTACCTATCGTTCCAGTGCCGCTTGCTGCGGCATTAGTTTTTCACAATCCGCTAGTCTCGTTGCCGCAGCCCGAGAACGGGTGAAACCCGTTCTCTCACAATTACAGGGACGGGGGTTCCCCGCCTGTCCCTCCCAAGATTCGATGAATCTCGGGAATATGGCATCAGCCATATTCGAGGGCGCCGAATGGCACCTACGATTATCGCCTTCTGCGACGGCGCCCGGTTGGCTGGAAGCGTGACTGCAAAGATAAACAAAAGCCAACACAAAAGAAACACCCCACGGAAAATCCGTGGGGTGTCTTTTGTGTTGGCACCTACCTATCGTTCCAGGCCGCTTCCAGCCAAGTATTGTCGGCAC
>CAYSRL010000237.1:0-1174 GCA_964433515.1 uncultured Ruminococcus sp. | reverse complement strand
GTATTTGTTGTTGATGAGGTTGCGGTGTCCCTGCCAGGTGAACACGTGTCCGTGGCGGGCGTTTCGGCTGGGCATCACGCAGTCAAACAGGTCCACCCCCCGGTGCACCGCTTCGAGAATGTTCTCCGGGGTGCCCACACCCATCAGATAGCGGATCTTATCGGCGGGCATATGGGGTTCCACAGCGTCGATGATGCGGTACATATCCGCCGTAGGCTCGCCCACCGCCAGACCGCCGATGGCATAACCGTCCAGGTTTAGTTTGGCGATCTCTTTCATATGCTCTACCCGCAGATCTTCATAAGTACAGCCCTGGTTGATGCCGAACAGCATTTGTTTCGGGTTGACGGTGTCCGGCAGGCTGTTCAGCCTGGCCATTTCCTGCTGACAGCGGATGAGCCACCGGGTGGTGCGCTGACAGGATTCGGCGGCGTATTTGTATTTGGCGGGGTTTTCTACGCATTCGTCAAAGGCCATGGCGATGGTGGAGCCCAGATTGGACTGGATCCGCATACTCTCCTCCGGGCCGATGAACAGTTTTTTGCCGTCCACGTGGGAGCGGAAATGGACGCCCTCCTCCTTGATCTTCCGCAGGGTGGAGAGGGAGAATAGCTGGAATCCGCCGCTGGCGGTGAGGATGGGGCCGTCCCAACCGGTGAACTGGTGCAGACCGCCCATACGGCGCACCAGGTCGTCACCGGGACGCACGTGGAGGTGATAGGTGTTGCACAGCATCACCTGACACCGCAGGTCGTCCTTGAGGTCGTGGGCGGAGATACCGCCCTTGATGGCGGCGCTGGTGGCCACGTTCATAAAGGCCGGTGTCTGCACCGTGCCGTGGGGGGTGACAAACTCACCCCGCCGTGCTTTTCCTTCGGTTTTCAGAATTTTCATAGTGAACTCCTTGTGTTAGTGAATGAGGAATGAGGAATGAGTATTTTTGTGTTGGTTTTGCCGACACCTTGCCTCTTCACTCATACAATCAACATTGCATCGCCGTAGTTTACGGCTTATATGAATCCGAATAATTATCCGTAGGGGCGTTCTGTGAACGCCCGCAGGCGAACGCAGTTCGCCCCTACAATATTTAACATCCCTCAAACTATAAACATCGCATCCCCGTAGTTTACGGCTTATATGAATCCGAATAATTATCCGTAGGGGCGTTCTGTGA
>CAYSRL010000236.1:0-1181 GCA_964433515.1 uncultured Ruminococcus sp. | reverse complement strand
CCATTTTAACACACAAAACCGGCACTGTCAACCCCTTTTTTATCTTTTATTAAAGAGCCCGAGCCCCGCTATCCCTCCGCCATAGGCTTCGCAGGGGAGGGGTTCCACCCCCTCCTGGGGGATTTCCGCCCTTGCGAGAGGGCGCAGAGGCCCTCTCCTACGGCGTTGGCATACGGTCGGCGCCCCATCGCAGGGGCGATTCACGTGTCGCCCGAAACGGCGGGAGGGAAGACCATCCGCCGAGCCCCGCCCGAAAAAAACGAAAAAATTTTTCATTTTTGTGTTATAATGGGTGGGAGTTTTTTCAAGTTACTTCGTTTAATAAGTGAAAGGGCAAGAAAAATCCCTTTCAGAGAGGAGGGTTGCCGATGGATAACGGTGCCAGTAGCTACCGCCGTTTTCTGAATGGCGACGATGGGGGCCTGGTCGAGATCATCCGGGATTACAAGGATGGTTTGACCTTGTATTTAAACGGATTTGTCCACAACATTTTCGTGGCCGAGGAATTGATGGAAGAGGTCTTCTTCAAACTGGCCACCAAAAAGCCCCGCTTTTTTGGAAACAGGTCGTTTAAGACCTGGCTGTATACCATTGGGCGGAATGTGGCCATTGACGAATTGCGCCGGCGAAAGAGGATTTCCGACGCTCCCATAGAGGATTATGAACACTGCCTCGTGGAAGAGGAAAGTGTTGAGGCGGCCTATCTGCGGGAAGAGCAGAAAATCACCGTACAGAAGGCGCTCCGAGCACTGAAAGCCGAATACCGGCAGGTGCTGTTCTTGGTGTATTTTGAGGGTTTTTCGGGTGGCGAGGCCGCCGCCGTTATGGGAAAGAGCAAACACCAGACGGAAAATCTGATCTACCGGGCAAAAATTGCCCTCAAAGCAGAATTGGATAAGGAGGGATTTGTTTATGAAAAATTATGAAGAGATTGCGGCGAACGTCTTTGAGCGCCGGGATCGGTATGTGGCCCGGCAGAAAGAAAACCGCCGAAAGGCGTTGCGGGCGGTCTCGGTGGTGGGCTCCTTCGTCTTGGTGGTGATGCTGGGCTTTGGCGTGGCGAGGTCCGGCTGGCTGGGCACCGAAGCCCCGCCTGTGGAAGAGCCGGCCGCCACCGCATCCACCACCACGCCCACGGAGGACGATGGCTCCGGTGTTGGCGGTGACAACACCGAGTGCAA
>CAYSRL010000235.1:0-1186 GCA_964433515.1 uncultured Ruminococcus sp. | reverse complement strand
GACCAGGGCTTGGAAACCTCCAGGGGGCCCATGAACATCTCGTACAGACGCAGAGTATCTGCACCGTAGTCCCGGACAATATCACTGGGGTTAACCACGAACTCGGGGAAGCGCTTGCCCATCTTGATGCCGTTCTCACCCAGGATCATACCCTGGTGGACCAGCTTCTGGAAGGGTTCCTTCACAGGAGACAGGCCCTCGTCATACAGGAAGCGGTTCCAGATACGGGCATACATCAGATGACCCACGGCGTGCTCAGGGCCGCCCACATACAGATCCACCGGCATCCAGTGCTTCAGCAGTTCCGGGTCACAGAAAGCCTTGTCATTGTGGGGGTCGATATACCGCATAAAGTACCAGGAGGAACCGGCAGAACCAGGCATCGTAGAGGTCTCACGCAGACCCTTTAGCCCATCCTTGTCGTAGTGTTTCCACTCCTCGGCGTTCTCCAGAGGTGCCTGACCGCCACGGCCCTTATAGTCCTCCAGAACCGGCAGAACCACCGGCAGTTCCTCGTCCGGCAGGAACACCGTCTCGCCATCTTCGGTGTAAACGCAAGGCACCGGCTCACCCCAATACCGCTGACGGGCAAAGATCCACTCACGGAAGTGGTAATTGTTCTTCCGGCGGGCAATGCCCATTTTCTCCAACTTGCAGGTGATGGCCTCTTTAGCCTCCTCCACCGTCAAGCCGGTGAACTCCTCAGAATTGACCAATCGACAGCCCTTGCCCAAATAATCTTGCTTTTCAAAAGCGCACTCGGACACATCCCGGCCGTCAATGACCTGAACCATCGGAATGTTGTGGGCGATGGCATACTCGAAGTCACGCTGATCGTGGCTGGGCACCGCCATCACCGCACCGGTGCCATAGTTGGCCAACACAAAATCACCGATAAACACCGGCACTTCCTTGCCGTTGACCGGGTTGATGGCGTATACACCCTTCAGGGGACAACCGGACTTACCCTTGTTCAGGTCGGTGCGGTCCATATCCGACTTTTTGACGGTCTCGTCTATGTAAGCCTGGACCTCTTCCCGGTTTTCGACCCGATCCAGCAGACTGGCGGTGATCTTTCCGTCGGGAGCCAGCACCATAAAGGTAATTCCGTAGATGGTTTCAATGCAAGTGGTGTAGATGGAGAAATCACCGCCGCCCACCAGTTTGAAATCTACCTCAACGCCGG
>CAYSRL010000234.1:0-1203 GCA_964433515.1 uncultured Ruminococcus sp. | reverse complement strand
TAAAGAGAAAACGGAAAACAAATGGCTGATCCCACTATTTGTGTTTCTTTTTGCAGCCCTGGGCGTAGCTTTTTCTGCAGGGGGATATACTTACGGTCGCTATGTGACAATTATTATCTTGGGCTTAGCAACGCTTTTGAATATTGACGATTTGTTTTGTTTGATATGTTTTGCTCTGCCTTTTGCCAGTATGCTTAAATTGGCACAAGGATCAACTACAATATTGGCTATCCTATATATAATCATTTTGATCAAGCTAATGTCTCGTGAAAAAATGGATTTACCCCCAATATCCTTTTTTGCTTTTTTGGTTTTTGCCGCACTTCAAACGCTAACCATTTTTTTCTACGATTCTGTAATTACCAACATCTTTTCAACATTATTGAATATTGCCTTTGTTTTTTTGATTTCCAATTATTTTTTATCTAAAGAATTTAACAATCCAAATCTCCTTACAAATGCCTCGCTATGTTTTTCTTTATCAACAACGCTTGATTTGCTTTTGTGTGATATTTTCCCCAATATTCCTCGTTTAGTGCATGCAAAAAGATATGCGGTTATTTCTTCTGCTAACCGGTATGCAGCATCTGTCTTAGATCCTAATGAATTGTCTCAAATCATATTGATCGCCATCAGCTTATTGATTGCAATTTTCCCATCATTTAAAAATAAAACAAGTAAATTTTTTGCTATTGCGATGATAATTTATATGGCAATCACCGGTGTGCGTACAAACTCAAAAAGTTATGTTCTTACTATTATTCCGTTGTTTCTTTTCCTTATATTTATATACCTAAGGACGATTTTCAAGAACAAAGGAGCAACCGCTACCATAATGCACCTCATTCCAATTCTACTATTAACAATTGCCGGAGGATTGCTCATCATAAATTATATGGTCATCCCGGTGTTTGAGGCTAGAAGCGGCGAAAACACAGATCTTTTAACTAACCGTTCAAGCATTTGGTCTCGTTATATTATGTCATTGTTTTCAAATCCAGATGTGCTATTTATAGGTTGTGGAGCAAACAATGTTACTAGCCTACTACGTCTAGCTGGACTTTCTGGTGATGGCGTTCCTCATAATGCATACCTAGAATATATTATTCAATTCGGCCTTGGTGGCTTGACAATGATGTATTTATGTTGGAAAAAGGCATTCATCTCAATTAAAAACAAACTGAATACCTTTTTTGTCCTCCC
>CAYSRL010000233.1:0-1229 GCA_964433515.1 uncultured Ruminococcus sp. | reverse complement strand
TGGGTTCCGGCGGTCTGATCGTTATGGACGAGGACACCTGTATGGTGGATATGGCCAAGTTCTTCCTGGAGTTCACCGTGGACGAGAGTTGCGGTAAGTGTACTCCCTGCCGTGTGGGCACCCAGCGTCTGCTGGAGATGCTGGACAAGATCACCAGCGGCAAGGGCACCCTGGAGGACATCGACGAGCTGGAGAAACTCTGCTATTACATCAAAGAGAACTCCCTGTGCGGTCTGGGTCAGACGGCTCCCAACCCCGTGCTGTCCACCCTGAAGTTCTTCCGTGACGAGTATGTGGCCCACGTGGTGGACAAGAAGTGTCCCGCCGGCGTGTGTAAGGATCTGCTGACCTACGTCATCGACGCTGAGAAGTGTATTGGCTGCGGTATGTGCGCCAAGGCCTGTCCCGCCGACGCCATCACCCGCACCGATTATATCGCTCCCGGTCACAAACTGGCCTCCTTCGCCATCGACCCGGATAAGTGCGTGAAGTGCGGCGCCTGTATGGGCACCTGCAAGTTCAAGGCCATCAGCAAACAGTAAGAAAGGAGTGTGGATACAATGGATATGGTTAATGTAAAGATTAACGGCATCGCTGTCAGCGTGCCGAAGGGCGCAACCGTTCTGGAGGCCGCCCGCTATGCCGGTGTGGAGATCCCCACTCTGTGCTATCTGAAAGAGATCAACGAGATCGGCGCCTGCCGTATTTGTATGGTGGAGGTCTCTGAGGGCGGTCGTCCCGCCCGCTTGGTCACCGCCTGCGTATACCCGGTGTCCGAGGGTATGGAGGTGGTCACCGCCAGCCCCCGCATCGAGCAGAGCCGCAAGACCACCCTGCAGATGATTCTGTCCACCCACGACCGCAGTTGTCTGACCTGCGTGCGTTCCACCAACTGCGAACTGCAGAAACTGTGCCGTGACTACGGCATCGAGGACGCCGGCAAGTTCGACGGCAAAAAGCCGGTCTACAAACTGGACGAGTCTGCCCCCCATCTGGTCCGTGACAACAACAAGTGTATTTTGTGCCGCCGTTGTGTTGCCGCCTGCCGTCAGCAGATGGTTTCCGTTATCGGCGCCAACGACCGTGGTATCGACACCCACATCGCCTGTGCCTTTGAACTGGGCCTGGACGACGTGCCCTGCGTGTCCTGCGGTCAGTGCACCACCGTCTGCCCCACCGGCGCTCTGACCGAGCGTGACGACACCGCCAAGGTATTCGCTGCCATCGCA
>CAYSRL010000232.1:0-1230 GCA_964433515.1 uncultured Ruminococcus sp. | reverse complement strand
CCAAAATCGCCACCGAGGCCGGGGTGATGATGGTGATCGCCAACGGACGGGACCCGGCGGTGCTGTACGATATCGTCGAGGGCCGCCCGGTGGGCACCCGCTTTTTGGCAAAGGAGGGGACGCAATGACCACGTTGGAGATCTTGAAGAGGGCAAAGGCGGCCGCCGCCACCCTGTCCACCCTCACCACCGAGAAAAAGAATACCGCTCTTCTGAAGATGGCGGAGGCGTTGGTGGCGGATACCGCCGCCATTTTAGAGGCGAATGCCGCCGATATGGAGGCGGCCAAAGCCGTCATTTCCTCCGTGATGCTGGACCGCCTGGCGCTGACCGAACAGCGCATCGAGGGGATGGCACAGGGCATCCGCCAGGTGGCGGCGCTCCCCGACCCGGTGGGGCACACCCTGTCTGAAACCACCCGGCCCGACGGCCTGTGCATCCGCAAGGTGTCCGTGCCGGTGGGGGTGGTGGGCATCATTTACGAGAGCCGCCCCAACGTCACCAGCGATGCCGCCGCTCTGGCGGTGAAATCCGGCAATGTGTGTGTGCTTCGTGGCGGTAAAGAGGCGTGGCGCTCCGCCAACGCCATCGTCACCGCTCTGCGGCGGGGACTTGCCCAGGCGGGGCTTACCCCGGATTTGGTGAATCTTATCGAGGACACCACCCGCCGGTCCGCCACCGAACTGATGAAGGCGGATGCCTATGTGGACTTGCTGATACCTCGGGGCGGAGCAGGGCTGATCCGTGCCTGCGTGGAGAATGCCACCGTGCCTTGCATCCAGACCGGCACCGGCATCTGCCACGTTTATGTTGACAAGGCGGCTGACCCGGAGATGGCGCTGGCCATCGTGGACAACGCCAAAATGAGCCGTCCCTCGGTGTGCAACGCCTGCGAAGTGTGCTTGGTGCACCGGGATATTGCCGCCGCTTTTCTGCCGATGCTGAAGGAGCGGTTGTGCGACCCGACCCGCCGGAACCCCGCCCAGTTGCGGCTGGATGAGACCGCCGCCACCATCATTGCGGGCACCCCGGCGGGCGACGACGACTTTGACACCGAATTTCTGGATTATATCCTGGCCATCCGGGTGGTGGCGGATGTGGAGGAGGCCATCTCCCATATTGCCGCCCATTCCACCCACCACAGCGAGGCCATCGTCACCGCCGACGAGGTGACCGCCGCCCGGTTTACGGCGGCGGTGGATTCCTCGGCGGTGTATGTGAACGCCTCCAC
>CAYSRL010000231.1:0-1234 GCA_964433515.1 uncultured Ruminococcus sp. | reverse complement strand
TCGAAACGCCTTTATTAATGTACAAAATATATTCTACTATAAAATTTCAAAAAAATCACAAAAAACTGTTGTCAAACCGGTAGGTTTGTAGTATAATCGTATAAAACAAACACGTTTTGTTTAATTTTTTTGTGCAAAATATCCTATTTCCCGGCGTTTTGCTATGAAAATTAGCCAAAGGCGGGGAAAAGGTTATCAGAAAGGGCGTGCATCTATGAAAAACTACAACGCAAAAACCATCCGCAACGTGGCGCTGACCGGCCATGCCGGCTCCGGCAAGACCAGCCTGACCGAGGCGATGTATTATCTGGCCTATCAGGCCGACCGTCTGGGCAAGGTGGCGGATGGTAACACCGTCAGCGACTTCGACCCGGAGGAGATCCGCCGTCAGGTGTCGGTTTCCACCTCTCTGGTTCCTGTGGAGTGGAAAAACACCAAGATGAACATTCTGGACACTCCCGGTCTGTTCGATTTTGTGGGCGGTCTGCGTGAGGGCATCCGTGCCGCCGGCAGTTCGGTCATCGTGGTCTCCGGCAAGAGCGGTCTGACCGTCGGCGCCGAAAAGGCGTTTGCCGCTGCCCAGAAAAAGGGCATCGCCACCATTTTCTTTGTTAACAAACTGGACCGTGAGAGTGCGGATTTCTATAAAGTGTTTGAGGATCTGAAGGGTAAGTTCGGCCCGATGGTGTGCCCCATGGTGGTGCCCCACGTGGTGGACCACAAGGTGGAGTGCTATGTCAACCTGCTGGAATACCGTGCCTATACCTATGAAGATGGCAAGGCCAAGCAGGTGCCCATCCCGGATATGGGTCACCGCCTGGAGGGTCTGCGCACCGCTATGAACGAGGCGGTTGCCGAGACCAGCGAAGAACTGATGGAAAAATACTTCTCCGGCGAGGAGTTTACCCCCGATGAGTTGATCCAGGGTATTGCCTCCGGTGTCCGCCGTGGCGAGATTGCCCCTGTTTTCTGCGGCTCTGCCCAGGAACTGGCGGCCATCGACCAGTTGCTGACCGGTCTGCTGTGGCTGGCGCCTTGGGCAGAGTCGGTGGCCGGCGAGACCGGCACCGACGCCAATGGCGACCCCATCGAACTGGAAGTGGACGAAGAGGCCCCCGCTGTGGCCACCGTGTTCAAGACGGTGGTGGACCCCTTTGTGGGCAAACTGGTGTATTTCAAGGTCATCCGTGGTAAAGTTGTCCCGGATATGGCTCTGCTCAATTCCCGCACCGGC
>CAYSRL010000230.1:0-1249 GCA_964433515.1 uncultured Ruminococcus sp. | reverse complement strand
ATTGCACCAGCCTGACCTCGGTGACCATCCCGGACAGCGTCACCGCCATCTATAGTTATGCGTTTGCCTATTGCGACAGCCTGACCTCGGTGACCTTTGGTAAGAAGGTGAAAACCATTGGTAGTAGTGCATTTTACGGTTGTAAGAAACTGACCTCGATGACCATCCCGGATAGTGTTACCGCTCTCTCTTTCTCCGCTCTTCCATCCTCGCTCACCTCTTTAACCATCGGTAAAGGCATCACCTATATCCCCAAAGGGGCACTGAGCGGACTAAATAAACTAAAAAGCCTAACCATCCCCTTTGTGGGCAAGGAACTCAACGGCAATGAATATACCCACTTCGCCTATATTTTCGGTGAGGCGCAGTCCTCCAACTCTTGGTACGAGGCTACCTGTGTGCCCAAGTCGCTGAAGACGGTCACCGTCACCGGCGGTATATTGATTGATAACTACGCTTTCTATAAGTGTGCCAACATCGAAAAAGTCTATATTCGTGACGGCGTCAAGGAATTGGGTGACTACGTGTTTGGGCGGTGCCTTAATCTGAAAACGGTGTCCTATGCCGATAGCGTGAAGCGCATCGGTTGGGACACCTATGACTACTGCCCCTCACTGGAGATGGTGTATTGCTCTTCTGGTTCTGCCGCTGAGAATGATGCGAAATACTACAACGTGCCCTATCGGGCTCTAGATACCGTTAAGTTGTCTAAGACGGCCTTCACCTACAACGGCAAGACTCAAAAACCCTCTGTGGTGGTGAAAGACAGCGCCGGCAAAACCATTTCCACCGCCCATTATACCGTCACCTGGCCCTCTGCCAGCAAGAGTATCGGCACCTATAAGGTGAAGGTTACTTTCAAGGGGTATTTCACCGGCACCAAGACGTTGACCTACAAGATCAACCCCATCGACGTCAGCAAGTGCAAGATCACCCTGTCTGCCACTTCTTACACCTACAACGGCTCGGTGAAAAAGCCCACCGTGACCGTGAAGAATGCCTCCGGCACCAAGTTGACCACCTCCAACTACACCGTGACCTACGCCAGCGGGCGCAAGAACGTGGGCACTTATAAGGTCACCGTCAAGATGAAGGGCAACTACACCGGCACCAAGACCCTCACCTTCAAGATCAACCCCGCCAAGACCACGGTGAGCAAGTTGACCGCCGGCAGCAAGAAACTGACGGTAGCCATCACCAAGAAAACCACTCAGGTGACCGGCTATCAGATCCAGTATTCCACCAGTAA
>CAYSRL010000229.1:0-1250 GCA_964433515.1 uncultured Ruminococcus sp. | reverse complement strand
GTCACAAGCTGGGCGAGTTTGCCCCCACCCGTACTTTTAAGGGCCACGCCGGCTCTAAGAGCACGAAATAAGCGGAAAGGAGAGACTATCTATGCAAGCAAAAGCACAAGCCACTTACGTGCGCATTTCGCCCCGTAAAGTGAAGATCGTTCTCGACCTCATCCGCAACAAGCCGGTGGATGTCGCCGCAGCGATCCTGAAGTACACCCCTAAGG
Organism: uncultured Ruminococcus sp.; assembly: GCA_964433515.1. Classification (GTDB taxonomy): domain Bacteria; phylum Bacillota; class Clostridia; order Oscillospirales; family Acutalibacteraceae; genus UBA5905. Next base: position 1,035 of record CAYSRL010000229.1, on the reverse strand, counting down.
CTGCCTGTGAGCCGGTCGGCAAACTGCTGAAGTCTGCCGTGGCCAACGCCGAGAACAACTTCAATATGGACAAGAGCCAGTTGTACGTTGCTGAGGCGCTGGTTTGCCCCGGCCCCATTATGAAGCGTATCCGTCCTCGTGCCCAGGGCCGTGCGTACCGCATCGAAAAGCGGACCTCTCACATCACCCTGGTGCTCAAAGAGATGGAATAAACGAGGAGGAGGTATAGTATATGGGACAGAAAGTGAATCCTCACGGCCTTCGGGTCGGTGTGATCAAAAACTGGGACTCCCGCTGGTTTGTTAAGGATAGCGAGTTCGGCGATACGCTGGTCTCCGACTACAACCTGCGTAAGTACCTGAAAAAGACCCTGTATGATGCCGGCATTGCACTGATTGAGATTGAGCGTGACGCCTCCCGTGTCCGCATCAACATCCACTGTGCCAAGCCCGGTCTGGTCATCGGTAAGGGCGGCGAGGCTATCGACAAGCTTCGTGACAACTGCAAGAAGATGCTGGACGGCAAGGATGTTCTGCTGAACATCGTCGAGGTGAAGAACCCCGACGTTAACGCCCAGCTGGTTGCCGAGAACATCGCTCAGCAGCTGGAGAAGCGTATTGCTTTCCGCCGTGCGATGAAGGGCGCTATCGGTCGTGCGATGAAACTGGGTGCCAAGGGCATCAAGATCAAGCTGTCCGGTCGTCTGAACGGCGCCGAGATCGCCCGTGTGGAGCAGTACCACGAGGGCACCATTCCGCTGCAGACTCTGCGTGCGGACATTGACTATGGCTTCGCTGAGGCCAACACCACCTACGGCAAGATCGGTATCAAGACCTGGATCTACCGTGGCGAGGTGCTGGTGGGCGCCGCCAAACCCCGTCGGGAAGGAGGCCGCAAGTAATGCTGTTACCTAAGAGAGTTAAGTATCGCCGTGTTCACAGAGGCCGTCTGACCGGCGAGGCCCATCGTGGCAACAAGATCAGCCACGGCGAGTACGGTCTGCAGGCCACCGAGCCGGCGTGGATCACCTCCCGC
>CAYSRL010000228.1:0-1269 GCA_964433515.1 uncultured Ruminococcus sp. | reverse complement strand
CAACGGTGACTTTGAGACCGGCAAGACCGATTCTTGGGATCCCGTATGGTGGCCCGGCAATATCTCCATCGTTGAAGACGGCCGTGACGGCGGTTATGCTATGCAGGTGAACGCCGGCCAGTACCAGCTTGTCCGTCAGCTCGTCAACGTGGAGCCCAACACCGACTATGTGGTTCAGGTCTATGCTAAGAACGTCACCAACATGGCCCTGTTGACTAAGAGCTACCCCGCTGACCAGAACATTGTCCAGACCACCCTCAACGGCGGCGACGATTGGACCCAGACCTCTCTGGCGTTCAACTCCGGCGACAACAGCCAGGTTTATGTTGCCGTTATGGGTAACGTGGACGGTGCCTCCGCCATTGTGGACGACTTCTTCATGTTCGAGAAGGTCGAAGAGTCCAACGACGGCTATATCATCAACGGCACCTTCGAGACCGGCGCTCTGACCCCCTGGTACAATCTGTGGGGTTCCTGCCCCACCGCTGAGATCGTTCGTGGCGGTAAGGACAGCAACTTTGCCATCAGCGTTGTTTCCGGCCAGTGGAAGCACGTCCGTCAGGTCAACATCGCTGTTGAGCCCAACACCGACTACACCATTTCTACTTGGGCCAAGAACGCCAGCAACATGAGTCTGCTGATCAAGGGTTTGTCTCAGGTTGAAACTGGCCATGGCAACGGTGTGGAGACCGGCGATATCAAGAACATCGGCATTTCTGCCGGTGATGAGTGGACCCTGTTCTCCGGCACCTTCAACTCCGGCGACCACGAGTATATTCTGGTCTCCATGATGGGTACTGCCGCTGAGGCTTACGGTACCTTCGACAACATCGTGATGGAGAAGGCTGCCTGCTCCGAGTGCACCTATGATTCCTGCGAGGACGACACCTGTGACGTCTGCGGCAATGTCCGTGAGGCCGGCACCTGTGTCAGCGACGCTGAGTATGAGTGCACCGACGGCACCTGCACCGTGTGCGGTGCTGCTGTTGCCGGCACCGGCCACAGCTATTTCTATGCTTGCGATCAGTATTGCGAGATCTGCTATGAGCTGACCAATCCCGATGCCGACCACAACATCCAGCACGTTGACGCCGTTGAGGCTGTCAGCTGCATCGAGTGGGGTAACGTCGAGTATTGGCACTGCACCGAGTGCGGCGCCGCTTGGCTGGACGAGGATTGCACCCTGCGCACCAATATGATGAGCGTCCGCACCGCCGGCGAGTGTATCAGCAACGCTGAGTATCCCTGCCAGGATGGCGAGTGTGTCAA
>CAYSRL010000227.1:0-1271 GCA_964433515.1 uncultured Ruminococcus sp. | reverse complement strand
GCTCATTCAATGTCCCGGTGGTAAAGTCGGTGCTTACACCGTTCCGGACAGCGTCACCACCATCCCTTACAATGCGTTTAACAATTGTGCCAGACTGACTTCGGTGATCATCGGAAACAGCGTCACCACCATCGGGGATTATGCATTTGAATACTGCACCAACCTGACCTCGGTGACCATCCCGAACAGCGTCACCACCATCGGCGATTATGCGTTTTTGGATTGCGCCAGCCTAACCACGATGACCATCCCGGATAGCGTCACCACCATTGGAGATTATGCATTTGAATACTGCACCAGTCTGACCTCGTTGACCATCCCGGACAGCGTCATCACCATCGGGGAGTTTGCGTTTGGCGGTTGTGACAACCTGACCGCTATTGAGGTGGATGAGAATAATGCCAACTATTGTTCGGTGGATGGGGTTTTGTTTAACAAAGATAAAACCACGATCGTTCAATACCCCGGCGGTAAAAAGGGAGTCTATTCTATCCCGGATAGCGTCACCACCATCGGAGATTCTGCGTTTAGTGCTTGCTACAACCTGAACACGGTGATCATCCCGGACAGTGTCACCACCATCGGCTTGGGTGCGTTCTCCAATTGCCTCAACCTGACCTCGGTGACCATCCCGGACAGCGTCACCGGCATCCGCAGTTATGCGTTTTATAATTGTAAAAGCCTGACCTCGGTGATCATCCCCGACGGTGTCACCGCTTTGGAATACGGTGTGTTTGCTTGGTGTGAGAGCCTGACTTCGATTTCTATACCGGAAAGCATCACCGATATTTGGCAGGATGTGTTTTTCTATTGCACCAATTTGACTTCGGTGATCCTACCGGATAGTGTCACGTATATTGGGGATTGGGCGTTCGATTCTTGCGCCAACCTGACCGATATCTATTACACCGGCTCCGAGACGCAGGCAACAGCCATCTATATTGGCGATTGGAACGATTCTCTTCGTAACGCTACTTGGCACTGCAATTATATTCCAACTTGTAACCACGATTATACCGCTGCCACCTGCACCAAAGCGAAAACTTGCACGGTCTGCGGCGAGACTGAGGGATCGGCTCTCGGTCACGATTACACCGCCGCCACCTGCACTAAGGCGAAAACCTGTAAGACCTGCGGTGTTACTTCCGGCAGCAAACTGGGTCACGATTACTCCGCCGCTACCTGCACCAAGGCAAAGACCTGTAAGACCTGCGGTGCTACCTCCGGCAGTAAACTGGGGCATAGTTATGAAAAAGTGGTGACCAAGGCCA
>CAYSRL010000226.1:0-1271 GCA_964433515.1 uncultured Ruminococcus sp. | reverse complement strand
GGGCGGAGGTGGCGGAGTGGCGGAGCCGGTCGATCTCGTCGTTGACGGCGGAGTCTTTTTCGATATAGGTGTCGGTGTGGGCGATATAGGCCTCCGGCTGATAGTAGTCGTAGTAGGAAACGAAATATTCCACTGCATTGTTAGGGAAGAATTCCCGAAACTCCGAGCATAACTGGGCGGCCAGCGTCTTGTTGTGAGCGAGAACGAGGGTCGGCCTGTTGACCTGGGCGATAACATTCGCCATCGTAAAGGTCTTGCCCGAACCGGTAACGCCCAGCAGGGTCTGCTCTTTCATACCATTATTTAAGCCGTCCACCAGCGCCGCAATGGCCTCCGGTTGGTCACCGGTGGGGGCATAGGGAGAAACCAACTGAAACCTGTCCACAACAAAACCTCCTTTCACCCGAATGTATGTTCGCATTATTTGTATAGTATACCATATTTATTTACAAAACACAAGCCCCAATACATTGTTTTTGAAAAAAATACAAACCTCTTGCATTTAGCGCTTTAATGTGTTACACTAATAAAATAATATCCCTTTTGGCGATAAAGGAGTGAAAAACGATGCGTATCGTTGTGAAAGTGGGCACCTCCACATTGGCACACGCCACCGGACTGCTGAACATCCGGCGGGTGGAGCAGCTTTGCGGGGTGATGAGCGACCTGAAAAACGCCGGCCACCAACTGATTCTGGTGTCCTCCGGTGCGATCGGTATGGGCGTGGGGAAACTGTCCCTGCCCGGTCGCCCCACCGACATCCCCACCAAACAGGCGGCGGCGGCGGTGGGCCAGTGCGAATTGATGTATACCTACGACAAACTGTTCACCGAGCATAATCATACCGTGGCCCAGTTGCTGGTCACCGGGGCGGATCTGTCCCAGGATGACCGGCGGGACAATTTCCGCAACACCCTGTTCCGGCTGTTGGAATTGGGGGCTTTGCCCATCGTTAATGAGAACGACACGGTTGCCACCGAGGAGATCGTCATCGGCGACAACGACACCTTGGGCGCCATTGTGGCGTCCCATACCCAGGCGGATATGCTGGTGATCTTGTCCGATATTGACGGCCTGTATACGGCCGACCCCCACACCTCCTCCGACGCCAGACTGCTGGCGGTGGTGGAGGCGATCACCCCCGAGATCGAGGCGATGACCGGCGGTGCGGGCAGTAAACTGGGCACCGGCGGTATGCAGACCAAGATTGCCGCCGCCAAAATCGCCACCGAGGCCGGGGTGATGATGGTGATCGCCAACGGACGGGACCC
>CAYSRL010000225.1:0-1284 GCA_964433515.1 uncultured Ruminococcus sp. | reverse complement strand
CCTTCAAGACCTACACCGACGAGGAAACCGGTCAGACCATCATCGCCGGTATGGGCGAGCTGCACCTGGAGATTATCGTAGACCGTCTGCTGCGTGAGTTCAAGGTGGAGGCCAACGTGGGCGCTCCCCAGGTTGCTTACAAGGAGACCGTCCGCCGTCTGGCCGACGTGGACTGCAAGTATGCCCGTCAGTCCGGTGGTAAGGGTCAGTACGGTCACGTTAAGATCAAACTGGAGCCCAACGAGTCCGGTAAGGGCTATGAGTTTATCAACGCCGTGGTGGGCGGCGCCATCCCGAAGGAGTACATTCCTGCGGTTGACGCCGGTATCCAGGGCGCTATGCACGCCGGCACCATCGCCGGTTATCCCGTTGTGGACTGCAAGGTCACCCTGTACGATGGTTCCTATCACGAGGTCGACTCCTCCGAAATGGCCTTTAAGATCGCCGGTTCTATGGCGTTCAAGGATGCTATGAAGAAGGCGGATCCCGTGCTGATGGAGCCCATTATGAAGGTGGTCGTGGTGGTTCCGGACGAGTACATGGGCTTCGTGGTGGGCGATATCGCCTCCCGCCGTGGCCAGATGGAAGGTTCCGAGAACATCAACGGCGCTGTGCAGATCCGTGCCAACGTCCCGCTGTCCGAGATGTTCGGCTATGCCACCGACCTGCGTTCCGGTACTCAGGGCCGTGGCCAGTACGTGATGGAGCCCAGCCACTACTCCGAGATTCCGAAGAACGTGGCCGAGGCGATCATCGCCAAGCGTACCCAGAACAACTAATTTCGGTTTTCCGGCGGTGAAAAACCGCCGGAGACCGGCCGAAAATGTCAAAAAATTCCCCAAACCGGTGTTTGGACAGGAAAATTTCAGGCATTTTCACAAAAACACTTGCAATTCTTTCCGGTACTTGGTAGAATAAGCCTAAGTCCGGCAATAATTATTTGATTTATAAGGAGGCACATTGCAATGGCAAAGGCAAAATTTGAACGTAACAAACCCCACGTAAACATTGGTACCATCGGTCACGTTGACCACGGTAAGACCACCCTGACCGCCGCCATCACCAAGGTTCTGGCTATCAAGGGCGACGCCGAGTTTATGGATTACGCCAACATCGATAAGGCTCCCGAGGAGCGTGCTCGTGGTATCACGATCAACACCGCTCACGTTGAGTATGAGACCGACAACCGTCACTATGCTCACGTTGACTGCCCCGGCCACGCCGACTACGTTAAGAACATGATCACCGGTGCTGCCCAGATGGACGGCGCTATCCTGGTTGTGT
>CAYSRL010000224.1:0-1290 GCA_964433515.1 uncultured Ruminococcus sp. | reverse complement strand
TAGCCGTGACGGATGAGGTGTTGCCGGAGGCAAAACCGGAGGGAGTTCACTCTACAACCGCCACATTGTCCTCGCCCAGTTCCTGCTTCAGTCGGTCTATCAGCGCCCCATGGATGCTGACCCACCACTCTCGTGGCGCTTTTACCATCCGCCCGGAATCCACAAACCGGATATACACCGGCGTGTCACCGGGGCTTGATCTTACAGCGTTGTAAGCGCTTTCACGCTCCCTGCCGTTCTCGCTGGGCAGCCGCAGATACAACCCGGCTCGGGGGTTGACCCGCTTGGCGTCCGGAGCGGTGGGCTCCGGTGCCTCAGCCGGCACCGCCTCCACCCGCTCACACAGCAGTTTGGGGTCTTTTTCCTCTTGAATGTCCAGCCGTCCGGTGACCAAAACCACCTGTCCCGGCTGAACCAGCGGCTCGTATTGGGCCAAGGTCTTGGGGAACACCACCGCCTCGATGGCGCCGTACAAGTCCTCCAACTGGACATAGGCCATTTTGGCGCCGGACTTGGTGTTTTGCGTCCGGACAGCCCCCACCATACACAGCACCCGGACGGTGGCGCCGTCCCGATACCGGTCGTTCCCTTCCTCGGCGGCCTCCAGCACCCGGTCCAGCCGGTCACAGCGCAGGGGCTTATAGTGCCCCTTATAGGGGGTGAGGGGGTGGCCGGTCAGATACAGCCCGGTAGCCTCTTTTTCCATTTGCAGGAGCGTGGAGAAGGGGAGTTCCGGCACGTCCGGCGGGGTGATGGGCGCATCTCCGGCGGCCTCGGCCGCATCGAAAAAGCCCACCTGCCCATCCATGGCATAGCGGTTCTGGTTATCCAACTGATCCATTACCAACGGTGCCATCTGTATCATCTGCCGGCGGTTAAGCCCCAGTCCGTCCAGCGCACCGCACCGGATCAGACTGTCAACCCCCAACCGGTTACATTCCCGGTGGGCGGAGAGCCGTTTGCAAAAACTGTAAAACCCGGTATAGGGTCCGTTTTTCTCCCGCTCCGCCACCAGCACGTCCACAAAACTGCGGCCGATGTTCTTCACCGCCAACAGGCCGAATCGGATGTGATCCCCCACCACCATAAAATCGGCGTGGGATTCGTTCACCGAGGGGGGCATGACCGGGATCCCCATCCGCTCGCACTCCCGGATATAGGTGACCACCTTGCCGCCGCCCAGCACGCTGGTCAGCAGAGCGGCCATATATTCCCGGGGGTACAGGCACTTGAGATAGGCGGTCTGGTACGCCACCAGCGCATAGGCGGCGGCGTGGGATTTGTTAAAGG
>CAYSRL010000223.1:0-1291 GCA_964433515.1 uncultured Ruminococcus sp. | reverse complement strand
AAGTCTGTGCGGGGTTTGCGGGAGGGCACGGAGGCCCTCCCCTACGAGGATGGTTCGGGTTGGTGCGGGGGTTTGTGGATTTTGGTTGGTGCAAATTCTATCGGTGCACCGGCTAAATCCCCTCGCCACCCAAAGAAAGAGCCGAGGCAAACGCCTCGGCTCTCCCCTATTGGTTTCGATATTTCTATGTACTTATTCCGCTTTTGCCCGGGCGGCGATCACCTTTTCCGCCACCGGCTTGGGGGCCTCCTCATACCGCTCAAAGGCCAGGGTGAAATAGCCACGGCCCTGGGTTGTGGAGCGCAGCATCACCGCATAATCGCCCATCTCGCCCTGGGGCACCTCTGCCTCGATGCAGGTCAGTTCGTCCTCGGCGGGGTTCATACCCAGCACACGGCCACGGCGCTTGTTGATATCGCCCATAATGTCGCCGGTGTTGTCCGAGGGGACATACACCGCCAGATGCATCACCGGCTCCAACAAGATGGGGTTCGCATCGGCGATGCCCGCCTTATAGGCCAGGGAAGCGGCGGTCTTAAACGCCATTTCGGAGGAGTCCACCGGGTGATAGGAGCCGTCCACCAGCGTGGCCTTGACGCCCACCAGGGGGTAACCGGCCAGCACGCCCTCTTTGGCGCAATCCTGCAGACCCTTTTCCACGGCGGGGAAATAGTTCTTGGGCACAGCGCCGCCGAACACCTTCTCCTCAAACACCAGATCGTCGCCCTCCCAGGGCTCAAACTCGATCCACACGTCACCAAACTGACCGTGACCGCCGGACTGTTTCTTATGACGGCCCTGAACCTTTACCTTGCGGCGGATGGTCTCACGATAGGCCACCTCCGGCTCGGTCAGGGTGACCTCGGCGCCGAACTTCGCCTTCAGGCGGGAAACGATGATATCCAGGTGCTGTTCGCCCATACCGGACAGAATCAGTTCACCGGTCTCGGAATTCTTCTCCACCTTGATGGTGGGGTCCTCCTCCGACAGACGGGACAGACCGGAGGCCACCTTTTCCTCGTCGCCCTTTTTGGTGGTGTTGACCGCCATAGACAGGCAGGGTGCATCGAAAGGAACGCCGGGCAGGGTCACCGGGCAACTGGGGGCGCACAGGGTATCGCCGGTGCCGGTGTTGACCAGTTTCGCCACAGCGCCGATGTCGCCGGCGCCGATAAAGGGCGCCTCTTCCTGCTTCTTGCCACGGACATAGAACAGTTTGCCCAAACGCTCGGTCTCGCCGGTGCGGGAATTGAGCAGAGCCATATCCGGGACAACTTTACCACGGATGACC
>CAYSRL010000222.1:0-1302 GCA_964433515.1 uncultured Ruminococcus sp. | reverse complement strand
TGCTGCGATTCCGCCCACAAGACCCTGCCGGTGCTCACCGGCGGCGCCTATCTCCACCTGTCCCATCGGGTGGCGGAATGGGCAGAAGACCTGGAGGGAGCGCTTTCCCTGTTCGCTTCCACCAGCCCCTCCTATCTGACCCTGCAATCCTTGGATCGGGTCAACCCCTATCTGGAGGGGGACTTTCCGGCGCAACTGGCCCGGTGCTGTGACCGGGTGGCCCGGCTGAAAACGGTTCTTGCCGCCGCCGGGTATACCCTTGCGGGGGATGAACCCCTTAAGGTGACCCTGGCGGCAAAAGGGTACGGCTATACCGGCGCCCAGATAGCAGAGTATCTGAGGGAGCAGGGATTTGTCTGTGAGTTCGCCGACCCGGACTATGTGGTGATGATGGTTTCCCCCGCCACCGGGAACGAGGCTCTGGATCGCTTAGAGCAGGCGCTGTGTGCCCTGCCCAAGCAGGCGCCCATCCCCGATCCGCCCCCTGCCCTGACCGTTCCTGCGGCGGTTTTATCCCCCCGACAGGCATTGCTTTCTCCGGCAGAGACCCTGCCGGCAGAGGACTGTCTTGGGCGGGTGCTGGCCACCCCCACGGTGGGGTGTCCCCCGGCTGTGCCGGTGCTTGTCGGCGGCGAAAGGGTGGACGAAAACGCCCTGCGGGTATTTCAATACTATGGCTACGACACCTTACGGGTGGTAAAAGAATAAAAAAACAGCCGAGGCACACGCCTCGGCTGTTTTTTGGTTTATCGCTGGATGCGGCCGGAGCCGTCGCCGCCCGCCAGTTTCTCCACCTCGGCCACGGTGACCATATTGTAGTCACCCTCGATGGAGTGTTTGAGGGCGGAGGCCGCCACCGCAAACTCCACCGCCGCCTGGGTGCCCTTGCCGGACAGCAGACTGTAGATCAGACCGCCGCCGAAAGAGTCGCCGCCGCCCACACGGTCGATGATGTGCAGGTCGTATTTCTTGGAGAAGCAGTATTCGTCTGCCGCCACGTTATACAGCATAGCGCTCCAGCCGTTGTCAAAGGCGGAATGGCTCTCCCGCAGGGTGATGGCCACCATCTCAAAGCCGAATTTGTCCGCCAACTGCTTGGCAACGGATTTGTAGCCCTCGTGGTTGAGGCTGCCGCCGTAAATGTCGGTGGCCTCTGCCTCGATGCCGAACACATCCTTGGCATCCTCCTCGTTGGAGATGCACACATCCACATACTGGCACAGCTGGGTCATGGCAGCACGGGCCTGGTCACGGGTCCACAGCTTGCCGCGGTAGTTCAGGTCGCAGGAGATCTTGATGCCA
>CAYSRL010000221.1:0-1314 GCA_964433515.1 uncultured Ruminococcus sp. | reverse complement strand
ATAGGTCATCAGATGGTGGCCGAAGGTGATCGGCTGGGCCCGTTGCAGGTGGGTATAGCCCGGCATAATGGTGGCTTTGTATTGCTCCGCCTTATCTGTGACGGCGGCGAGCAACTCCCGGATGAGGGCTGAAACGGTGTCGATCTCCTGGGCCAGATACAGCCGCAGATCCAGCGCCACCTGATCGTTGCGGCTCCGGGCGGTGTGCAGTTTTTTGCCCACGTCCCCCAGCCGTTCGGTGAGCACCTGCTCCACAAACATATGGATGTCCTCACAGGTCATATCAAAGTCCAGAGCCCCGCTGTTCAGGTCGTCCAGGATCCCCTGCAGACCGTCAATGAGGGTGTCCGCCTCGTCCTGGGCGATGATGCCCTTGGCGCCCAGCATGGCGGCGTGGGCCATACTGCCGGTGATGTCCTGCTGATACATCCGGCTGTCAAACCGGATGGAGGAATTGAAATCGTCTGCGATCTGTGCGGTGTTGCCGTCGGTGACACCCGCCCACATCTTTGCCATAGTGAAAAACTCCTTTTGAAAGGGATTGGAGGGTTTTGGTTACCCTCCCGATAAAATGGGTAATGAGATAGTGAGCATAGGCCCACTATCTCACGGAAAGAACTTATTTCAGTCTACCCTGCTCCCGGAGAGCCTGCACCTTGGTGGGCAGACCCCACAGGTTGATAAAGCCCTGGGAATCCTTCTGGTCATAATCGGACTCGTCGAAGGTGGCCAGATTTTCGGAATACAGGGTATAGGGAGAGGTCATCCCGGCGGGGATGATGTTGCCCTTATACAGTTTCAGTTTCACGGTGCCGGTGACGTATTTGTTGGACTCGTCGGCGAAAGCGGACAGGGCCTCCCGGGCGGGGGAATACCACTTGCCGTTGTAGATCAGGTCGGCAAAATCCACCGCCAGTTTCTGTTTCAGGTGCAGGGTGTCCTTGTCCATGGTCAGCATCTCCAGCTGCTCGTGGGCAAAATACAGGATGGTGCCGCCGGGGGTCTCATAGACGCCACGATCCTTCATACCCACCAGCCGGTTCTCCACGATGTCGATGATGCCGATGCCGTTGGCGCCGCCCAACTTGTTCAGACCGTCGATGATGGCGCTGGCCTTCATCTTTTCGCCGTTGAGGGCGACGGGGGCGCCGGCCTCAAAGTCGATGGTCACGTAGGTGGGCTCGTCGGGCGCCTTAAAGGGGGAGATGCCCATCTCCAGGAACCCGGGCTTGTCATAGTCGGGCTCGTTGGCGGGATCCTCCAGATCCAGACCCTCGTGGGACAGATGCCACAGGTTCTTGTCCTTGGAATAGT
>CAYSRL010000220.1:0-1341 GCA_964433515.1 uncultured Ruminococcus sp. | reverse complement strand
ACAAAGAAAATCCTCGGTTTTCGCCCAGTTCTTTTTCGGACACGAATGACAAGAAACAGAGTTCCGCATCTGCGGGACTCTGTTTTTAATTTGCGTTAGCGATGTCAATCCCCTGCGATGTTTTGCGCCAGCAAAACTCGACGGAGTTGCGCAGCAACTCCAGTTGTCCATCTTTTTATGCACTTGTCCTACTTCCCTTTCATAAGATGGGATGAGGAGGTGAAAACTATGGCTTTTTTCTGTTATGAAAACAGACGGGATTGTGTAGGGTTGGCGGCTATCGCCAGCGTGATTCTCGGTGTCGTTGCCGCCTTTTTGCGGATCACCGCCGTCATCACCGTGACGCCGGCATTCCTGTGGGTGGCCCTCGGCATCGCCATCGGCTATCTGGCCGTGTTGCTGGCGGTTTCCGGCAGGTGGCCCAACACATCCGCCTGCAGATGCTGCAGCAACGCCCTGACGGCGGTGCTGACCGGCATTCTCGGGACAGCCCTTGTATCGGTCGTTCTGCTAGCCATCTCGTTTGTGGCTACCAGCATCGTCGGTGCCATCCTGGTGGGGCTGCTGATTCTGTTCCTGTCGCTGACAGTGAGCGCCACCGCTTGCCTTGTCCAGTGCCTTGCACAGCAAAATGTTGGATAAAATACAGACAAGCACAAATAAGCGCACCGCAACTGCGGTGCGCTTATTCATTTATTCAATGTTTACCCAATCCAGGTCTTGATAATCCCAATCAAAATTATCCTCGACGGTACCGGTCACTATTCCGTCATTATAGTCCAAGGTAAGCATACAGAAAAGTCTCGCATCATATATCAACAGTTCCTCAATTTCATCCGCATCCCTATCTGTAAAGACATAGGCCTTGGGCACAAAAGCGTATAAAGATTGGTAAGGCAAACTAAACTGGAATTTATTCAAAGTTTGCTCGGTAGTCTCCCCAAAAACCATACACGTGTACGAAAAACTCTGCTCATAGTTCAGCACCTTTGTCAAGGCCACTTTGGCCATCTCGTTTTGGGATCGGGGCTGGGGGTCCGAGGCAGATTTGGAACCACCACAGGCAGAAATGGACAGGCAGAAAAGGAGGCAAAGAAGGAGAGCGATAAGTCTTTTCATTAAATCACCGACTTTCGTGTACGTTAATGCAACTATAACAAGAGAGACAGGAAAAGTCAAGTTACAGTATTAAATTATTTAGAAAAGACACCCCTACGGGTGTCTTTTCTATTTATGGCTATGAGTTACAAAATAAGATATCTTTAGCGTTTTTGCGTATGAATTCGAACTCTCACATAGTTTTTAGTGAAATCGTTCGCTAACGCTCACGGTGAAATCAAA
>CAYSRL010000219.1:0-1346 GCA_964433515.1 uncultured Ruminococcus sp. | reverse complement strand
ACCGCAGACGTTACAGGCGGTGTCGCAGGCGTTGTCGTAGGTGTGACCCAGAGCGGCGGTCTGGTCGGCCACGTACTTGTCGCCGCAGACGGAACAGGTGTAGGTGGTATAGCCGCCGTTGACACAGTCGGGGGCGGTCACCACGGCCTTATAGTCGTGGCTCAGAACCGGGATGCTCTCGGTGTAGTTGGTGCCGCAGGAAGAGCAGGTATAGGTCATCACGCCGGTCTCGGTACAGGTGGGATCCTTGGTCTGAACGCCCACATACTTGTGGTCGCCCACCTGACGCACCTTGTAACACACGTTGCAACGGGTGTCGCAATCGTTGGAATAGATGTGGTTGCCGGTGGCGGGGATCACCTGGGTGTAATAATCGCCGCAGACCGAGCAGGTGAACTTGGACATACCCTCAGCGCCACAGGTGGCATTCGCCATCGTGCTCTCCACATATTTGTGGTCGGCGGTGTCACGGATGTCGCCGCAGACGTTACAGTCGGCGTCGCAGGCGTTGTCGTAGGTGTGGCCTGCCTCACGAACGGTGCCGCAGGTGTTACAGTCGGTGTCGCAATCGTCGTCATAGACGTGGCCCGCCTCACGCACGGTGCCGCAGGTGTTACAGTCGGCGTCGCAGTCGTTGTCATAGACGTGGCCGGACACGGTGCGGGTGAAACCGCAGACGTTACACTCGCCATCGCAGGCGTTGTCATAGGTGTGAGCCGTATTGAACAGCAGACGGATGCCGCCGCACACGTTACAGGTGGTGTCGCAGGTGCCGCTGTAGGTGTGGGTGACGGTGCGGGTGGTACCGCAGCTGTCACAAGAAGCGTCGCAATCGTTGGTGTACACGTGGCTGCCGGTGGCGGGGATGGTCTCGGTATAACTGTCGCCGCAGACCGAGCAGGTATAGGTGCGGGTGCCGGTGGTGCCGCAGGTGGGCTGGGCGGTAACAGAGCCGCTGTAACTGTGGCCGGCCACCGAGCGGGTCTCGCCGCACAGGTCGCAGGTGGCGTCACAGTTGTTGGAATAGGAGTGGCTGCAAATGGAATCGGTCTTGGCCACCACCACGTCGTCGATGAGGATGGTGCCGGGGCTGGAGCCCTCGGTGGAGAACTTCAGCATCATCGTGGTATAAGAGCCGGTGTTGACCACATAACTGCCCTGCTGCCAAGCGCCGGTGTAGCTATTCATATAGGCTTCGCCGCCCTCGGCGGTCATATTGGCATAGGAAACGCCGTCCATCACGAACAGGTTAAAGACGCCGGTGCCGGAGGTGGCCTTGTACCACCAGGTAATGGTGTAACTGGTGTTGGGGTCCACCGCAATGGTCTGGATGGCACCCTCGGCCC
>CAYSRL010000218.1:0-1348 GCA_964433515.1 uncultured Ruminococcus sp. | reverse complement strand
CCAAAAATAAAGGCATATGGATGAGACGAATTACAAAGGTAGTTTTGGCATTGACACCGAATTTTATGAGAAGAAACTATATGCGTTGGTTCAAAAAATTTATCACTTCCTGGAATGCATATGAATCAGCGAATATTTGCAGTCTGTTTGGTGAAGCGGGTTATCAGCAGGAAATCATACCGCTAGAATATGTTGTGCCAGCTCGTAATGTCATGTTTGAAGGACGGGAGTATCAGACATTTCATGAAGTGGAAAAGTATCTAAGCCAACGTTTTGGAGACTATATGCAATTGCCACCGGAAGAGGAGCGTAAGCCTAGACATACCGCGTATAAAGGATATTGTTAGAACAAAGATGGATATTAAAATCAAAATTAAGAAATTTATCAAAAAGTTTGTAGACTATACAATCATAGATGATAATAAAACATATACATTGCATCATACGAATTTGTCAGTCAAATGTTCTTTGACGAAAAAATTCGAGAAGGTATATGGTAATTTGCCAATCGAACCTAAGAAAATCGTAGTAGACAATTATATGGGACAGGGATATGGCTGTAACTGTAAATATGTAACGGAAGCATTGCTTGCCAGTGGACAGGATTATGACATCGTATGGATTGTCAAGAATGTGGATGCCAGACGGACGCAGTTCCCAGAAGGTGTACGATTGGTGGAGTATCTGTCACCGGATGCGATGCGAGAGTATGCTACCGCGAGGATTTGGTTATGCAATTATCACTTGATTGCATATTTTAATCGTGGATTATGTAAGAAGCTAGGTCAGACCTATATACAGATGTGGCATGGCTCCTTTGGAATTAAGAAAATAGAAAATGACTGTGGGATATTAACGGACAACAAAGCCTGGAAATATCTTGCAGAAAAGAATTCAAGAAATACAGACTATTGGATTTCCAATAGTGCCTTTGAGACAGGGATTTACCGACGAGCTTTTTGGGATGTAAAAGAGATTAAGGAATTAGGTCATCCTCGTAATGACATCTTTTTTAGAGAAGATGAAGATAAGATTACTCCGCAGACTCTTATCAACATCCGCCCCGTTATGGTTGCCATCAAGGAGTTCTTCGGTTCATCACCGCTTTCACAGTTCATGGATCAGAACAACCCCCTTGCCGAGCTTACTCACAAGCGCCGTCTTTCGGCTCTCGGCCCCGGCGGTCTTTCAAGAGACAGAGCGGGCTTCGAAGTTCGTGACGTTCACTATTCTCACTACGGCAGAATGTGCCCCATCGAAACTCCCGAAGGTCCCAACATCGGTCTGATCGGTTCTCTCTCCACTTATGCGAGAGTCAACCAGTACGGCTTCATCGAATCTCCCTACC
>CAYSRL010000217.1:0-1382 GCA_964433515.1 uncultured Ruminococcus sp. | reverse complement strand
AGAATCCCACCACCGGCTACAACATCAAGGGCGATCCTGCCGCCAAGGTGGATCTGGAGGCTTTGTGCCGGGCCTTGGGCATCGGCCGGGTCCGGGTGGTGGATCCTTATGACCTCAAGGCCTGTGACACCGTGATCAAAGAGGAATTGGCCGCCGAGGAGCCCTCGGTGATCATCTCCCGCCGGCCCTGTGTGTTGCTCAAATCGGTCAAAGCACTGCCGCCCTTAACAGTGGATGCGGACAAGTGTAAGTCCTGTAAGCGGTGTATGACCCTGGGTTGTCCCGCCATCAGTATGAAGGATGGCAAGGCTCGGGTGGATACCACCCTGTGCGTGGGTTGTGGTGTCTGTAAGCAGTTGTGCGCTTTTGACGCCATTCTGTAATTTGGGGGTAGACTATGAAGACGAAAAGTGTTATGATAGTAGGTGTTGGCGGACAGGGCAGTCTGCTGGCTTCCAAGTTGTTGGGTCGCCTGTTGGTGGACGAGGGCTATGACGTTAAGGTCAGCGAGGTCCACGGAATGAGCCAGCGTGGCGGTTCGGTGGTCACCTATGTCCGTTTCGGGGATAAGGTGTATTCTCCCATCGTCACCGAGGGCGAGGCGGATGTGATCATCGCCTTTGAAAAACTGGAGGCTGCCCGGTATGCAAAGTATCTGAAGACCGATGGGCGTATCATTGTCAACACCCAGCAGATCGACCCGATGCCGGTGATCATCGGCGCCGCCGAATACCCGGCGGATGTGTTGGATGAGTTGACCGCCAAGGGGCTGACGGTGGAGGCGCTGGACGCCCTCACCCTGGCCCGTCAGGCCGGTTCCGCTAAGGCGGTGAACATTGTGCTGATGGGTCGTGCCGCTAACTGTTTTGGCATCCCCTACGAGCGTTGGCTGGCCGCCATTGAGAATACGGTGGCGCCGAAATTCGTAGAGATGAATAAAATCGCATTTGATCTTGGCTACCACTCCTAAACTACAAAAAAAGAGGCGATGAAAACAATGGAACAGCGTTATTACCAAAAAGAGATCGAAACGATGCCGGTAGAGGAGATTAAAAAACTCCAATCCGAAAAACTGGTCAAACAGGTGCGGCACGTGTATGAGAATGTACCCTATTACCGGGATCTGATGGACAAAAAGGGTGTCAAGCCGGAGGACATTACCGGCATTGAGGATCTGCACAAACTGCCCTTCCTGACCAAGGCGGATCTGCGGGATGCCTATCCCTACGGCTTGCTGGCAAAACCCTTGTCCGAGTGTGTCCGTATCCAGTCCACCTCCGGCACCACCGGCCGCCGAGTGGTCGCCTTCTATACGCAAAACGATCTTGACCTGTGGGAGGACTGCTGTGCCCGTGCCATCGTGGCGGCGGGCGGCACCGAAG
>CAYSRL010000216.1:0-1400 GCA_964433515.1 uncultured Ruminococcus sp. | reverse complement strand
CCCTAATGATGCTGACATTGTTAATCCGCTTGCCCAAATACCACCAAATCCCGTCTTCTCTACTATTTTTGCAGATACACCATTATGTGCCTCCATAATATATTCTGTTCTTTCGCTATACAATAATTCTTTTAATTTCTTTGAACGATTCATTATTTATTCTTCCTTTTCTTCATGTATTTTATATAAGCATTCTCTACATTCCTCTATTTAGAAAATCAAAAAACCTATTTTTATAAAACAGAGGTTGTTTTTCCGGTCTCCCAAGTTTCGGCATACCACCTTTTACCTTGACCACTATCATAACAGTTCCTTGACTACTGAGTTCTTGCATTAAACATTTATGCAAGCCCTCAATTTCATCGACTAAATATGTTTTGTCATAACCACATCCTCGTGCCACTAAATCTATACGTGCTACACTAGAACTTGATGGCTGCCCTCCAGTCGACTCATATTCCTCATTGTCTAAAACTATATGTAGAAAATTTTTCACTTTATATCTGCCTATCGTCGCTAAGGTTCCCATCTTCATAAGAATCGAACCATCACCATCTAATACAATTACTCTTTTATGCGGATTATCTATTGCAATAGCTAACCCTATTGATGCGGCACACCCCATTGCTCCAATCACATAAAAATTACTCTCACACTCCCTCCCAAAAAAATATAACTCTCTTGATATCTTTCCTGTCGTAGAAATAATAATGTCCTCTTTGCGAATAGTATTGCATATACACTTTATTGCATCTACCCTTTGTAATGTCTGCATTTCAGTTCTTTGTTCTAGCTTATTACTCGCTCTAAATGTTTTTGACCTTATTAGTAATGCAACTGGTCTATCCAATAAACACATTTTTTCATATAGACCTTCTAGTTGTAATACATAATTATCTACATCTAAGATTTCATATTCAATTTTTAACAATTTGAGTAAACTTTCCGTTATTTCTCCCATTATGCTGTGCTGTGGTTCGTCATTTGTTCCCTTTTCTCCCCTTAGTGTAATTAATAAAAGTGCTCTAAAATTAAATACTAAACTCAATGAAGTTAACGGATTCACTATATTTCCAAGTCCTGAATTTTGCATCATCACAACTGGAATTCTATTACTTAATGCAAATCCGGAAGCCAATCCCATAGCTTCCCCTTCATTTGCTGCAGCATAATATAAATCTTTTTCAGATGTAACTAAATAATTAATTAACTCCTTCAAAATAGAACAAGGAACTCCAATATATGGTCCATATCCTATCCTTTTTAGTTCTTTTACAAATACTTCTGGTTTCATAATTCTCCTATAATATAAACATACTTATTTCTTTATCCAATAATCGTTCCTTTAACCTTTTCATCCATAAAGCTTTTTACTTATTCATTTTCTCGATTTCCATTAA
>CAYSRL010000215.1:0-1401 GCA_964433515.1 uncultured Ruminococcus sp. | reverse complement strand
ATTAAAGGTAGAGGTGATGTCAGAAGACAGCGCCTTTTGCAGCATATCCTTGGAAATGGCGGCATCGGTGGTGATAAACACCAGCATGGTCGCCATATTGGGGTGGATCATACCGCTGCCCTTGGCGATACCGCCCAGGTGGCAGGTCTTACCACCCAGGGAGAACTCCACCGCCGCTTCCTTTTTCACCGTGTCGGTGGTCATAATGCCCTCGGCGGCGGCATCCGAGCCGTCAGCCGACAGACTCTCCACCAGAGCGGGGATGCCCTCTCGGATGGGGGTGATGTCCAGGGGCTGACCGATGACGCCGGTGGAGGCGACCACCACGTCGGCAGGGGCGATACCCAGCGCCGACGCCACCAGACCGCTCATTTGCTCTGCCACCTGAATGCCGTCGGCATTACAGGTGTTGGCGTTGCCACTGTTGCAGATGACCGCCTTGGCATAGCCGTCGGCGATGTGGTCTTTGGTGACGGTGAGGGGGGCCCCCTTCACCAGATTCTTGGTGTATACCGCCGCCGCAGAGGCGGGCACCTCACTGACAATGAGGGATAGGTCTTTTTTGCTGCGGTTTTTCCGGATACCGCAGTGGATACCGCCGGCGGTAAAGCCGGTGGCGGCACAGACACCGCCGGGAATTGGCTTAATCATACAAAACCTCTCAAATGGTAAGCCCGGCGGTTTCCTCCACCCCGAGCAGAATGTTCATATTTTGGATGGCGGCGCCGGAGGCGCCTTTGCCCAGGTTGTCAAACCGGGCGGTGAGCAGCAGTCTGTCCTGGTTGCCGGTGACGGTCAACTGCATAGAGTCCTTGCCGGAGAGAGCCGCCGCCGACAGGAAACCGCCCTCGTCCGCCTCCTGGCAGAAGGTGACCAACTCGCCGGTATAGGCGGCCCGATAGACCGCTTTCACATCCTGGACAGAGCCGTTCAGGTCGTTGCCGAACAGGGGCACCGTCACCTCCATACCGCTATAGAAATCCCCTACGATGGGGCAGAAGACCGGGTCGTGCTCCAGACCGCAGACCTTTGCCATTTCCGGCAGATGTTTGTGGGCCTGTGCCAGACCGTATTGCCGGGGCGCACCCAACAGCGGGTCCCGGTCGTCCGCCTCATAGGCGGCGATCATCGGCTTGCCGCCGCCGGAATACCCGGTCAGCGAAAAGCAGGTCAGCCGGACGTCTTTTTTCACCAGACCGGCCCGCACCAGAGGCGCCACCAGCGCCACAAAACCGCTGGCGTGACAGCCGGGGTTGGCGATGCGCTTAGAGGCCTTGATGGCGTCTGCGCCCACCAGTTCCGGAAACCCATAGGTCCAGCCGTCGGCGGTGCGGTGGGCGGTGGAGGTGTCGATGATGACCGTGTCCGGGTTATCCACCAATGTCACCGCCTCTCTGGCGG
>CAYSRL010000214.1:0-1430 GCA_964433515.1 uncultured Ruminococcus sp. | reverse complement strand
CCCACATAATCTTGGCGGCGTCCATAGCGGAGCCGCCGCCCAGGGCGATGATGGTGTCCGGCTTAAAGGCGGTCATCTGGGCGGCGCCGTCCTTGGCGTTTTTCAGGGTGGGGTCGGGCTGAACGTCAAAGAAGGTGGCGTGGGCGATGCCCATTTCGTCCAACTTATCGGTGACCGGCTTGGTATAGCCGTTCTCGTACAGGAAGGTGTCGGTGACGATAAACGCACGTTTGGCACCACGGACGGTCTTCAACTCGTCCAGAGCCACCGGCAGACAGCCTTTTTTGATATAGATCTTCTCAGGGGCACGGAACCACAGCATATTTTCCCTTCTTTCCGCCACAGTTTTGATGTTTAAGAGGTGCTTGACGCCTACGTTTTCGGATACGGAGTTACCGCCCCAGGAACCGCAGCCCAAGGTGAGGGACGGCGCCAGTTTGAAGTTGTACAGGTCGCCGATACCGCCGTGGGAGGAGGGGGTGTTCACCAAGATCCGGCAGGTCTTCATCCGGGCGGCAAAGGCACTCAGTTTCTCTCTTTCGGTGATGTCGTTGAGGTATACGGAGGAGGTGTGGCCGAAACCGCCGTCCTCCACCAATTTTTCCGCTTTGTCCAGCGCCTCGTCGAAATCCTTTACCTTATACATCGCCAGCACCGGGGACAGTTTTTCGTGGGCGAACTCCTCGGTCAGTTCCACGCTGTCCACCTCGCCGATGAGGATCTTGGTGCTCTCCGGCACGGTGACACCGGCCAGGGAGGCGATCTTGGCGGCGGCCTGGCCCACGATGCGGGCGTTCAGAGCGCCGTTGATGAGGATGGTCTTGCGGACCTTTTCGGTCTCCTCGGCATTCAGGAAATAGCAACCACGGGCCGCAAACTCCTCTTTGACGGCGTCATAGATGCTCTCCGGCACGATCACCGACTGCTCAGAGGCGCAGATCATACCGTTGTCGAAGGTCTTGGAGTGGATGATGGAGTTGACCGCCAGCAGAATGTCGGCGGACTCGTCGATGATGGCGGGGGTGTTGCCGGCGCCCACGCCCAGAGCGGGCTTGCCGCTGGAATAGGCGGCCTTCACCATACCGGGTCCGCCGGTGGCGAGGATGATGTCCGCCTCTTTCATCACCGTGTTGGTCATATCCAGCGAAGGCACGTCGATCCAGTCGATGATCCCCTCGGGCGCACCGGCGGCCACCGCCGCCTCCAGAATCAACTTGGCGGCGGCAATGGTGCTGTTTTTGGCCCGGGGATGGGGGCTGATGATGATGGCGTTGCGGGTCTTGAGCGCCAGCAGGCACTTGAAGATAGCGGTAGAGGTGGGATTGGTGGTGGGGATCACCGCCGCAATCACGCCGATGGGCTCGGCGATCTTCTGGATGCCATAGGCCTTGTCCTCTTCGATGACACCGCAGGTCTTTACGTCCTTATAG
>CAYSRL010000213.1:0-1445 GCA_964433515.1 uncultured Ruminococcus sp. | reverse complement strand
CCACCGATTTTCGCTCTGCCTCGGCACCACGAGCCAGATTAAAGCCGTGGAGACCCGAAACCGAAGCACCCATACACAGGGTTGAATCCAAGGCGTTCAGCGGAGGAACCGCACCCAGCGTATAGCAACCGATATCACCCAGAGCGGTGATCTTGTTTTTCGCCAGGGTATAGAACAGACCCCGGTGGGGACAGCCGGCACACATCATCGGCGGTCGGTTGGGGATCACCGAATCGGCAGACACGCAAGGCTTCGGCTCCTTCTCGAAGGCGGCAGCCACCGTCTGCTGTGAGAACTCACCCAACAAAGAGAACGCCTCTTTGCCCACCACGTCGATGCCAAGGGCACGGACGTGGGTCTCAATAAAGGGATCCAGTTCCTCGATAACGTATAGTTTTTTCACCTTAGAGGCAAAATCCTTGATCAACTGCACCGGCAAGGGATACGGCATACCGATCTTCAGCACCGACACAGAATCCCCCAGCGCCTCCTTCACATACAGATAGGAACAACCGGAGGTGATGATGCCCACCTCGTCGGAGTGCATCTCTACGGTATTGAATGGGCAATCCTCTGCCAGCGCCTGCAACGCCTCGGTGCGCTGTTCCACCAAGGGGTGGCGATGGATCGCATTGCCCGGCATCATAATGTATTTCTGGGGGTTTTTGATATAGTCTTTGAGGGGTGCCTCTTCCCGCTCCCCCACCTCCACGATGGACTGGCTGTGGGCGATGCGGGTACACATCCGCAGCAACACCGGGGTATCGTATTGCTCGGACAGTTGGAACGCCGCCTTGGAATAGGCATAGGCCTCGGCGGAATCCGCCGGCTCCAGCATCGGCACCTTTGCCGCCATCGCATAATGGCGGCTGTCCTGCTCGTTCTGGGAGGAATGCATCGCCGGGTCATCCGCCACACAGATGACCATTCCGCCGTTCACACCGGTATAGGATAGGGTGAACAAGGGGTCGGCAGCCACGTTCAGGCCCACGTGTTTCATCGCACAGGCAGAACGAGCACCGGCCAAAGAGGCGCCAAAAGCCACCTCACAGGCTACTTTTTCGTTGGGCGCCCATTCGCTGTGGATATCGTCGTATTTGGCCAAGAACTCCGTTATCTCGGTGGAGGGGGTTCCGGGGTAGCTGGACACCACCTGCAGGCCGCCGTCGTATAGGCCGGCGGCCACCGCCTGGTTACCAATCAACAATTTTTTCATACTGTATTACCTCATCATTCCGTTCTCTTCTGCATCAAGACTTGTTCTGCATATCGACAAGACCCTCGGCACCGTACAGTTTGCGGAGTTTGGGCTTTTCGATCTTGCCGGTGGGGTTGCGGGGAACCTCCGCAAAGATGATACGCCGGGGACGCTTATACCGGGGCAGATCCAGACAAAACTCGTTGATCTCTTCTTCGGTGCAGGTCATCCCCTGTTTTATCTCAAT
>CAYSRL010000212.1:0-1454 GCA_964433515.1 uncultured Ruminococcus sp. | reverse complement strand
CCGGGTGGGCCTGAACGCCTTCAAGCTTTCCCCGGTGCACCAGGTGCTGATTGAAAAGAGCGTCAAGGGCTTCAAGGAGATTGAATTTGAAGTCATGCGGGACGCCACCGACAAGGCCATCACCATCTGCGGTATGGAAAACGTGGATCCGGTGGGCGTTCACACCGGCGACTCCATCGTGGTGGCGCCCATCCTGTCGCTGAGCGAGAAGGATCACAAAATGCTCAACGACTCCGCCATCAAGATCATCCGGGAGCTGAAGATCTCCGGCGGCTGTAACGTTCAGTTTGCCCTCAACCCGGAAACCAGCGAATATTACCTCATCGAGGTCAACCCCCGGGTGTCCCGGTCCTCCGCTCTGGCCTCCAAGGCCAGCGGCTATCCCATCGCCCGGGTCACCGCCAAGATTGCGGTGGGTATGAGCCTTTCCGACATCCCGGTGGCCGGCGGCACCGCCGCCATCGAGCCCCGGCTGGACTATATCGTGGCGAAATTCCCCCGGTTCCCCTTTGACAAGTTCACCTCTGCCCCCAACACCCTGGGCACCCAGATGAAGGCCACCGGCGAGGTGATGGGCATCGGCTCCACCCTGGATGAGTGCTTCCTGAAATCCGTTCGGTCTCTGGAGACCGGCGTGTGCCATTTCCATATGGCGAAGTTTGATACGATGTCCCGGGAGCAACTGGTGGCGTACATCGCCGAGAGCAAGGACGACAACATCTTTGCCATCACCCAACTCATCCGTTTGGGTATGAGCGTGGCGGAACTTCACCAACTGACCAAGATCACCGACATCTTCCTGGAGAGCCTGACCCGCATCGTGGAGATGGAGAACCGGCTGAAAGGAAACCGGGACGAGGACACCCTCCGGGCGGCCAAGGTGATGGGCTTCGGCGACCAGTATATCGCCAAACTGTGGGGCATTAAAGAGACCGAGGTATACGCTATGCGCAAGGCCTCCGGCATCGTCCCCATCTTTAAGATGGTGGACACCCTGCACACCGGCGCCTATATCGCTTATCTCTATTCCTCCTACACCGGCCAGCAGGCCAGCCGCCTGACCGACAAAAAGAAGATCGTGGTGCTGGGCGCCGGCCCCATCCGTATCGGACAGGGCGTGGAATTTGACTATTCCACCGTTCACGCCGTCCAGACCATCAAGAAATCCGGCTATGAGGCCATCATCATCAACAACAACCCCGAGACGGTCTCCACCGATTACACCACGGCGGACAAGCTCTATTTCGAGCCGCTGACCCCGGAGGATGTGATGGCGATCATCGACTACGAACAGCCGGAGGGCGTCATCGCCTCGCTGGGCGGCCAGACCGCCATCAACCTGGCCCAGCCTCTGATGGATCGGGGCGTCAACATCATCGGCACCGACTGCGCCGCCATCGAGCGGGCAGAGAACCGGGACAGTTTTGAAAAGATCCTGCGGGAACTGAATATTC
>CAYSRL010000211.1:0-1505 GCA_964433515.1 uncultured Ruminococcus sp. | reverse complement strand
CATCGGTTCTGATAGATGACAACACTGCATTGCAGCCCAATATAATTGTATTTGCTGTTTTATGGTCCATCTCCCCATTTGCAACCATATTCATTACCTTAGAAAGCGTTCTGCGTACTTCTGTAGCAGTTTTTGTCCGTAATCTAATCTTTCCCACCTATAACACCTCTTCCTTCATAGTATCTTCATGTGTGGCATGAATCAGTGCATACATAAATTTATCCCATTCTCTAGTGCGCATATCTGGTGCATGATAATTATCTCCGCTAAGATAATCGAGAATCTCTGCATCTGTTTTTCCTAAATATGGATTGTCTTTTTCTAATCTCTCGCAAATTGTAGGCTTTGGTTTTACCTTTCTCATTAATCTGTCAATCTTATCCATTCTATTCCCCTTATGCAAAATGCCCTAGATTATCGTGAAAAGGATAACACGACCATCCAGAGCAAACAAAAATATTACAGTAACTCTAAATTATCACTGAGTTTATTCTCTACAAACTCTGCCATGCTATCCATACTAGTGGAAACACCTGTTGCACCTTGATTAAATGCATTCCACGCTTTAGAAGATGCTTTTAATGTTTCAACATTAATATATTTATCAACATTTCCTTTTAACTGATTAAGAAGCTGCTTATTTCTATCTCTAGTATCCTCTGGAACCATGGATGCATATAACACCAATGTTTCATCCTTGCTGTTTTTAAGGATTTTCTTAATCATGGATAATGCATTAAAATCACCTGCATATGTGTCGATGATATTCTGAATATCTTCTTTCTCATGAATGGCACCAAGTTCCAACATCTTTGCAACATTCGAAAGGCCTGCCTGATAACCGCCGTCATTCAACTTACCAGCACTGCCAGCTCTCCATGTTTCCAATAAAGATTCTAATCCACTATCAATCGTGCTAATAGCTTTATCATGATACTGCTGCACTACTGGCTCAAACTCTGCTAATAATTTATTAATTTTATCTTCACGTCCTTCTTGTGTGTAAAGTGTACTCTTATCAATCTCTGCTTTCTGTGCCTGGATTGCTTCATACTTTTCTTTGTATTCTTTAAAGATTTTAATTAACTCTGTTTTCTTACTCATTCTCTCTGCCCTCTCTTAAATTAATACTACATTAATCGCCATATCACCTTTGGCTGTTTCTTCTACATCATAGGCTACTCTATCGCCCTGGTATAAAATCTTTTGACCCGACATGCAAACTCTGGTTCGATGCACAAATACATCTTTTCCATCATCTCCAGCAATAAAACCAAATCCCTTCTCATCATCAAAAAATCTTACTGTTCCTTCCTGCATGATTCTGATTCTCCTTTCCTTTTCTTTACAAACAAAAAACGCGAGAACAATTAAATCTGTTTCGATCTAACTATTCCCGCGCTTTATAGCTTCCAGTTTACACTGGGGTACTTCGTTTATTTTGTTGAATATATTATATCAAAATTTAGGTTCTATTACAATTGTTTAAGGTGGGGTATTCTATA
>CAYSRL010000210.1:0-1528 GCA_964433515.1 uncultured Ruminococcus sp. | reverse complement strand
ATATCCCCACCAACGTCATCTCCATCACCGACGGTCAGATCTTTCTGGAGACCGAGTTGTTCCACAGCGGCATTATGCCCGCCATCAACCCGGGTATCTCGGTGAGCCGTGTGGGCGGTTCCGCCCAGTTACAAGCGATGAAAAAGGTGAGCGGTGAACTGAAACTGCTGTATTCCCAATACCGGGAACTGCAGGCGTTTGCTCAGTTCGGCAGCGACCTGGACGCCGACACCAAGGCCCGTCTGGCCTTGGGCGAGCGCATCGTGAAGGTACTGGGTCAGCACCGCAACAGCCCGGTCCGTGTGGGCTGTCAGGTGGTGATCATCTACGCCGTCACCCACGGCTGGCTGGACAACGTGCCGGTGGACGAGGTAACGGCGTATGAACAGCGCCTGTACGAACTGCTGGAGCAAAAATACAACGACCTGCTCGTCCGCTTTGAGCAGGGCTACTATGAGGGCGAGGATGTGGCCCGTATGGAGACCGCCCTGTCCGAGATGAGGTGAGCGCCGTGGGAGCCGATATCAAATCCCTGCGCACCCGCATCAAAAGCGTCACCTCCACCCTGCACCTGACCCGGGCGATGGGTCTGGTGGCCTCCTCCAAGATCCGGAGAGCCACCGAGCAAATGCTGAACGTCCGGGACTATGACGCCGCCATAAGGCAACTGCTTGACCTGTTGACCGTCAGCCCGGAATGCGCCCGCAGCCCCTATATGCAGGAGCGGGAAGGAAAGACCCTGCTGGTGGTCATCGCCGGCGACCGGGGTCTGGCAGGCGGCTATAACGCCAACGTATTCCGCACCGCCCGGGAATACCCGGAGGCGGAGATCCTGCCCATCGGCAAGCGGGCCTGCGACCGCTTCGGCGGTGAGGTGCGTCTGTGCGAAAAGTTCGACAGCGCCGCCGCCTATGACCTGGCGGTGGATCTGTGCCGGCGGTATACCGAGGGGGAATTCACCCGGCTGGGCGTCCTCTATACCCGGTATGTGTCGATGATGAGCCAACAACCGGAGGTGCGGTGGATCCTGCCCCTGACCCGCCCGGAGGAGACCCCCTCCACGGCGGTGCTGTTTGAGCCGGACGAGGCCACCATCCTGGACACCGCCGTGCCGGAATACGTCACCGGCGCCGTGATGGCCGCCGTGCGGGAGAGTTATGCCTGCGAGGTGGTTTCCCGCCGGATGGCGATGGACTCCGCCGGCAAGAACGCCAGCGAAATGATCGCCGACCTGCAACTGGAATACAACCGGGCACGGCAGGGCAGCATCACCCAGGAGATCACCGAGATCGTGGCGGGTGCGAATGCGTAATTCTATTTCCATCCAGAAGGAGGAAAATCCAATGAACGAAAAACACATCGGCAGTGTGGCCCAAGTTATGGGCCCGGTCATCGACGTCCGGTTTGAGGACGGCGACCTGCCGGCCATTTATAACGCCCTCACCGTGCCGGTGGGGGACCAGACCCTCACCGTAGAGGTGGCCCAGCACATCGGCGACAACACCGTGCGCTGTGTGGCGATGGCCTC
>CAYSRL010000209.1:0-1543 GCA_964433515.1 uncultured Ruminococcus sp. | reverse complement strand
GATTCCGCTTCCTACGCCGTGCGTATCATCAACATCCCCGAGTCTGCTTATGACACCTATGTGACCGCCCGCCCCTACTACATCTATGAGGATGCCGAGGGCAACGAGGTCGTGGTGTACGGCTACGAGGAGATGGCTACCTTCAACGGTGTGCTGGAGGGCTAATTCCCCCGGCGACATCCTGTTGTGAGATAACTGAATAGTTAGCGGAACCCCCACGGTTTTCGAACCGTGGGGGTTTTTGCTCTTTTTAGATGGCGGATGGTGTAAGGGGGGTGGACTTTACAGGGAGTGAGGAGTTAGGAGTTAGGAGTGAGGAGTGTAGTCGAGTCTGTGCGGGGTGGTTGGTGGGGCGGGTGGTTGGTGCGAGGGCGTAGGGGCGATTCACGAATCGCCCGAAATTGCGGGAGGGCACGGAGGCCCTCCCCTACGAGGTTGGGGTGGGTTTTTGCGGGGTGGTTGGTGGGAATTTTGTGGGGCAGGAACACGTCCCGGAATGCATAAATGCATTCCCTACAATGGGTTGGGCAGGGCGGTGGGGTTTGGGTTTTGTGTTCGGTTATTTTTAATTGTTTTAGATATTAAAAATATTTATATTTATTTATATATATTATATATTTATCTATTGACAGTTTCAGGAAAAAGATTTATAATTATGGAGGTTATTTATACCATTTTTATCCCAGCATTTTTCCCTAGCATTTACCCAAGCGAAATCTCGTGGAAAGGAGGAACCGAAATGAAAAAGTACGTCGCCCCTGAGATGAAGGCTCTGGCTTTCACCGCTGAGGAGGCAATCGCTGCCGTTTCTGTCACCGGCAGTAACATCCACAACGATGTCGAGTTGCAGTGGTAAGAGGCTGACAGACCCCCGGATTTCGCTTATCGCCTAAAGCGGTGCGAAATCACCACCAACCCGACATCCCGCAAACCCCTAACCTTTAGCAAGGAGGAAATGTAAGCAATGAAAAACTTTCGCAAGATCGTTGCCGTCCTGGCTGCTGCCCTGATGCTCTGCACTCTGCTTCCTATGAGCATCTTTGCTGCCGTCGGTGATGTGGCTGTGAGCGCTAACTTCGACAGTGGCGTTGACGGCTTCCAGAGTGACTGCAGCATCTCCGCCGATGGCGGCTACCTGAACTTTGATGCTTCCGGCGCTGACTGGGCTAACACCTATCTGTACGCCAACAACATCAAAGCCGACACCAACTATGTGGTGACCTTTAAGGCTATGGCCAACAAGGACGCCGAGATGAACTTCAAAATCAACAACGGCTGGGCCGGCGACCTGTTCGTCGAGACCGTTGACGTGACCACCGAGTGGCAGGATTATGAAATCAGCATGAGCGGCCTGGCTCTGACCGGCACCGCCCTGGTGATGTTCACCTCCCCCACCACCGCCGCTAACGGCGCCATCTACTACATCGATGACGTGGTGATCACCGAGGTCGTGGATCCCGCTCTGATCGGCAAGGTCGTCAACGCCGACTTCGAGACCGGCGACAAGACCGGTTGGGAGACCTATCAGTCCACCGTGATCGAT
>CAYSRL010000208.1:0-1546 GCA_964433515.1 uncultured Ruminococcus sp. | reverse complement strand
AGATCCCCATCGTCTGCGACGAGCACGCCGACATGACCAAGGGCACCGGCGTGGTGAAGATCACCCCCGCCCACGACCCCAACGACTTTGAGGTGGGCCGCCGTCACGACCTGCCCATGGTCCGGTGCTTTACCTATGACGGGCATATGACCGGCGCCGCCGACAAAGCCGCCGCCGACGAATACATCGCCTCCGGCAAGGCCGCCCCCGACGAGCCCACCGTGCTGGACTGCGGCAAGTATGCCGGTATGACCACCATGGAAGCCCGCAAGGCCATTCTGGAGGATCTGACCGCCGGCGGTTATCTCAAAGAGGTGGAAGACCTCAAACACGACGTGGGCACCTGCTATCGCTGTCACCAGACCATCGAGCCGATGGTGTCCAAACAGTGGTTTGTCAAGATGGAGCCCTTGGCGGGTCCGGCCATCGAGGCGGTGGAAAAGGGCGAGATCACCTTTGTCCCCGAGCGGTTCACCAAAAACTATCTCAACTGGATGCGGGGCACCCGTGACTGGTGCATCTCCCGTCAGTTGTGGTGGGGACACCGCATCCCCGCCTGGTACTGCGACGAGTGCGGCGAGACCGTGGTGGGCAAAGAGGCTCCCGCCGTCTGCCCCAAGTGCGGCAGCACCCATCTGACCCAAGACCCCGACACCCTGGATACCTGGTTCTCCTCGGCGCTGTGGCCCTTCTCCACCCTGGGCTGGCCCAACCAGACCGAGGAACTGGAGTATTTCTATCCCACCGACACCCTGGTCACCGGCTATGACATCATCGGTTTCTGGGTCAGCCGGATGATCTTCTCCGGTCTGGCCTATACCGGCAAGAGCCCCTTTAAGACGGTGCTGATCCACGGTCTGGTCCGTGACAGCCAGGGCCGCAAGATGTCCAAGTCTTTGGGCAACGGCGTGGATCCCCTGGAGGAGATCGACAAATACGGCGCCGATGCCCTGCGGTTTATGCTGGCCACCGGCAACAGCCCCGGAAACGATATGCGGTATATGACCGATAAGGTGGAGGCCTCCCGCAACTTTGCCAACAAACTGTGGAACGCCGCCCGGTTCCTGCTGATGAATTTTGCCGACCACGATATTCCCCTGTCCCTGCCGGAGGAACTGACCCTGGAGGACAAGTGGGTGCTGTCCCGCTACAACGACCTGATCCAGGCGGTCACCGACAACCTGGAAAAATTCGAGCTGGGTATTGCGGTGGGCAAACTGTACGACTTTATCTGGGACACCTTCTGCGACTGGTACATCGAACTGTGCAAATCCCGTCTGCAGGGTGAGGGCGCCGACGCCGCCCGTCAGGTGCTGTTGTACGTGATGACCGGCATGCTGAAACTGCTCCATCCCTTTATGCCCTTTATCACCGAGGAGATCTGGCAGACCCTGCCCCACGAGGGCGACAGCCTGATGATCTCCGACTGGCCGGTGTATGATCCCGCCCTATCCTTCCCGGAGCAGGAGAAGGAGATGGAGCGGATCATGGAGGCCATCCGTGGCATCCGCAACCGCCGTGCCGAGATGAACGTGCCCCCCTCCAA
>CAYSRL010000207.1:0-1563 GCA_964433515.1 uncultured Ruminococcus sp. | reverse complement strand
ATTTCACATTTTGCGTCAGCAAAATATTTCACCAAAGGCGTAAGCCTTTGATTTCACCGTGAGCAAAGCAAACGATTTCATCATAAACTGTGAAAACTCAAAGTCATATGAAATACAGCCTAGTTTTGCCACAGGCAAAACCGGGGTTCGAAGTTGCGCACCATAAACATCATTCAATAATCACACGAATTCCGTTGAATAATGATTGAAGTGTCAAATCCTTTGTGCTACAATTGATTAACAATGTACTAGGAGTGATTGTAATGAACAAACAGATTTTCAACTATGCTATATATCCTTCCATCATCCCTGCAGACCGGGAATCCACCGTTACCATTCACCCTCTGGGAGAAAACACCCGTTTCATTCCCGGCATTACTTATACGGTTGAAGTCAGGGCCGTCGAAACATTTTCCCGCACCTTTGCCCAGCGCCCGTTGGTGTGGTACAACATCACCCCCAACGAGGATGGCGACCTTATATTACACCATCACTTTGAAGGGGAACAGCGCCACTCCATTAAACTGATTCGTCCGCAGGAAGACCTGGATGCCACCCCCTATCGGGACATCACCCATCGAGGCAAAGTACACGAAAACAAAGAAGCACTTCTATACGTCTATTCTCTCAACGATGACCTGTATGGTTTACGTTGCTATAAGGGCGAGGTGCATTGTCACACCTATGAATCCGACGGCGTGCAGGACGTGTGCCACACCGTGGGGAACTATCGCTCTGCCGGTTACGATTTCCTTGCCATCACCGACCACTACATCACTATGGGCGCCAAAAAGGCCAAGCATCTGTTCGACAATGCACCGGTGGATATGACTCTGCTTATCGGCGAGGAATGTCACGTTCCCACCGAAGACATCCACGCCGTCCGTATCGGTGGTTTTGATAGCGTTAACGCCTATTATCGGGAACACACGGAATCCGCCACCGCCGAAATGGAGACCATTCTCCAGACGCTGGAACACCTTCCGGAAGAGATTGACAAAACCGATTATGCTTGGCGGGTTTGGATCGCCCGCAAAGCACGGGAATTTGGCGGTCTACCGGTGTTGACTCACCCCCATTGGCTGTGTTGGTACGACGTATATTTTATGGCTTCTGCCATCACCAGGCAACTGCTCAAAGACGGCATATACGACGCACTGGACATCACCGATCAAGAATACGATACCTCCATTGCCTTGTGGGCGGATATGCAGACTACATTGGGGCGTCCTATCCCGGTGGTGGGCAACACCGACAGCCACTACACCGATGCAGACGACCCTATGCGTCCCGCAGGAAACAAAGGCGGTTATACCCTCGTATTTGCCAGAGATCGTTCTGAGGAGAACCTTTTGACCGCCATCCGCAAAGGTAATTCTCTGGCGGTAAGTACCGTCGGCGAACCGGAACGGATATACGGGCCCTATCGACTGGTCAAATTCGCCCGCTTTCTTACGGACAATTTCTACCCGATATACAGACGGCTTTGCCACGGCCAGGGTGTTTTGCTGTCCGAATATCCGGTTGACGGCTCTCCTTGCGAAGATACAGCACAATTGCTGA
>CAYSRL010000206.1:0-1574 GCA_964433515.1 uncultured Ruminococcus sp. | reverse complement strand
TCTCGGGGAAGATCAACTGCTCCTTCAGGCCCATATTGTAGTTGCCACGGCCGTCGAAAGAGTTGGCGTTGATGCCACGGAAGTCACGGACTCGGGGCAGCGCCACGTTGAACAGACGGTCGACAAACTCGTACATACGGTCGCCACGCAGGGTCACCTTAGCGCCGATGTTCATACCCTCACGCAGCTTGAAGTTAGCCACAGACTTGCGGGCCTTGCACACCACGGGACGCTGACCGGTGATAGCGGACAGGTCGTTGATGATGGCGTCGATCACCTTGGCGTTGTCACGAGCCTCGCCGCAGCCAACGTTGATAACAACCTTGTCCAGCTTCGGGATCTGCATAACGCTCTTGTAACCGAACTTCTTCATCAGGGCAGGAGCGATGTCGTTCTTATAGGTTTCTTTTAAAGTAGCCATTCTCTCCTACCTCCTTTAAATTTCTTCGCCGCACTTTTTGCAGATGCGGACGGAACGGCTCTTGCCGGCATCGTTTTTCACTTTCTTGTGACCGATGCGGGTGGCCTTTTTGCAGGCGGGGCAGACAACCTGGACCTTGGTGGCGTACATAGCGCCCTCGGCCTCGATGATGCCGCCCTGTTCGCCGGCCTGGCGGGGTTTTACGTGCTTTTTGATGATGTTGATGCCCTCAACAATGACCTTACCCTCTTTGGGGCTGACAGCCAGGACCTTGCCCTTTTTGCCACGGTCGTCACCGGAGAGGACCAGGACGGTATCGTCCTTTTTCACATGCATTTTGTTACTCAATTTCGACACCTCCTATTACAGAACTTCGGGAGCCAGGGACAGGATCTTCAGATAATCCTTGTCACGCAGCTCACGGGCCACAGGCCCAAAGATACGGGTACCACGGGGGGTCTTGTCGTCACGGATGATGACGGCGGCATTCTCGTCGAAACGGATGTAGGTGCCGTCAGCACGACGCAGACCCTTCACGGAACGAACGATGACCGCCTTCACGACGTCACCCTTCTTAACGACACCGCCGGGGGCGGCTTTTTTAACCGAGGCGACAACCACGTCGCCGATGTTGGCATACCGACGGCCGGAACCACCCAACACACGAATGCACATAAGCTCTTTTGCGCCGGTGTTGTCCGCAACCTTCAGGTAAGTTTGCTGCTGTACCACAGTTTTTCCTCCTTTCAAGGACGCACCATTTTTATTACACCAACCTCGCTGACTACGAAAGCCACGAGACGGTATGCGGTGCAACTGACAACTATATTACTTCGCCTTCTCGATGATTTCGGTCACACGCCAGCACTTGTCCTTGGACAGGTGGCGGGTCTCCATCAAAGCCACGCGGTCGCCCACACGGCACTCGTTATTCTCATCGTGAGCTTTGATCTTCACGGTGCGCTTAACGATCTTTTTATACAGGGGATGCCGGACGTTGTCGGCGATGGCGACCACAACGGTCTTGTCCATCTTGTCGGACACAACGATACCGGTACGGGTTTTTCTCAGATTCCGCTCGCTCATAACTTATATCCTCCTTCCGTTACGCCTGAGCCTTGAGCTCACGCTCACGAATGATGGTCTTGACAAC
>CAYSRL010000205.1:0-1597 GCA_964433515.1 uncultured Ruminococcus sp. | reverse complement strand
TCCTTAACCAGCACCTTGAAGGACTCCGGCACACCGGACTGGGGCACGTTCTGGCCCTTGACGATGGCCTCATAGGTCTTGACACGACCCACCACGTCATCCGACTTGACGGTCAGAATCTCCTGCAGGGTATAGGCGGCGCCATAAGCCTCCAGAGCCCACACCTCCATCTCACCGAAACGCTGACCGCCGAACTGGGCTTTACCGCCCAGGGGCTGCTGGGTAACCAGACTGTAGGGGCCGGTGGAACGGGCGTGGATCTTATCGTCAACCAGATGGTGCAGTTTCAAATAGTACATATAACCCACGGTAACCGGGTTGTCAAACAATTCGCCGGTACGGCCGTCGTACACCCAGGTCTTACCGTCGGTGGACTTGCCGGCCTTTTCCAGCAGTTCACGGATGTCGTCCTCGTGGGCGCCGTCAAAGACAGGGGTCATCACCTTCATACCCAGAGCGGCAGCGGCATAACCCAGGTTCACCTCCAACACCTGACCGATGTTCATACGGGAGGGAACGCCCAGGGGGTTCAGCACGATGTCCAGAGGAGTGCCATCCGGCAGGAAGGGCATATCCTCACTGGGCAGGATGCGGGACACAACGCCCTTGTTACCGTGGCGGCCGGCCATCTTATCGCCCACGCTGATCTTGCGCTTCTGGGCAATGTAGCAACGGACCACCATATTGACGCCGGGGCTCAGCTCGTCGCAGTTCTGGCGGGTGAACACCTTCACGTCCACGATGATACCATACTCGCCGTGGGGCACACGCAGAGAGGTGTCACGAACCTCACGGGCCTTTTCGCCGAAGATGGCACGCAGCAGGCGCTCCTCGGCGGTCAGTTCGGTCTCGCCCTTGGGGGTAACCTTACCCACCAGGATGTCGCCGGAATGCACCTCGGCACCGATGCGGATGATGCCACGCTCATCCAGGTCTTTCAGCGCATCGTCACCCACGTTGGGAATATCCCGGGTGATCTCTTCCGGCCCCAGTTTGGTCTCACGGGCCTCAACCTCATACTCCTCCACGTGGATGGAGGTATAGACGTCGTCACGGACGATCTTCTCGTTGATGAGAACGGCGTCCTCGTAGTTATAACCCTCCCAGGTCATAAAGCCGATGAGGGCATTCTTACCCAGAGCGATCTCACCGTTGCTGGTGGAGGGGCCGTCGGCGATCACCTCACGCACCTCAATGTGCTGACCCTCGGTCACCACCGGGCGCTGGTTGATGCAGGTGCCCTGGTTGGAGCGGGAGAACTTCACCATCTCATAGGTGTCGATCTCACCGGTGTCGTCACGGCGGACCCGGACGGTGTCGGCGGACACATAGGTGACGGTGCCGGCGGCCTTAGCCAGCACGCAGACACCGGAGTCCACGCCCGCCTTATACTCCATACCGGTGCCCACGATGGGGCTCTCGGTCTTGAGCAGCGGCACAGCTTGACGCTGCATGTTGGAGCCCATCAGTGCACGGTTGGCGTCGTCGTTCTCCAGGAAGGGGATCATAGCGGTAGCCACCGACACGACCATCTTGGGAGAAACGTCCATATAATCTACGACAGAGGGATCTTCTTCTTTAAACTCGCCACGGTGGC
>CAYSRL010000204.1:0-1652 GCA_964433515.1 uncultured Ruminococcus sp. | reverse complement strand
ACGGTGCATACTGTTACAGCATTGCTTATAATGCTCTGGCAAATAATGAAGATGCCCCTCTTTGCGGTTGAAGAAGAAGGGCACGTTCAGGCCGTTCTTGGACAACGCCACGGCGGCAGACACCGACAGGGAGATACCCTTATAGGCAGGGCCGTACAGCACCGCCTGCTTGTTGCCCAGTTTCTCGAAATAGGCTTTGGCATAAAACTCACCCAAGCGGGCAATGTCGTTGCCGGTCTTGATCATACCGGCGTTGATGAAATAGGGGATCTTGCGGCCGGACTTGGCGGTGAAATCGCCAAACTTCAGCACCCCCGCCTCCTGCAGGAACTGGATAAATTCTCTCTTATAGGCTTCCATTACGTTGTCCTCCGTTCAATATGTTGGTGTTGGGATTCTTGGCCGCCGCAGGCGGCGTGCCTCCCTTGTGTAAAGGGCGGTGTCTGTGGCGCCAGCCACAGACGGAGGGATCGTCAACGTTTGTGCTACTACAAACTACCCCTCAGTCAAATGCTCCGCCTTTGCCAGCTCCCCTGGCAAGGGGAGCCGAGAAGAAGCGGATGCAAAACCTCGATCAGTCGCAGAATTCCGCCACGCAACGCTCATAGGCGGCGACCGGGTCGGCGGCGGCGGTGATGGGACGGCCCACCACGATGTAGTCGGAGCCGATGCGCTTAGCCTCGGCGGGGGTCATCACCCGCTTCTGGTCGCCGATGTCGCCGTCCGCAAACCGGACGCCGGGGGTGATGGTGAGGAAGTCGGCGCCGCAGGTGTCGTGCACCTTGCCCGCCTCCAAGGGGGAGCAGACCACGCCGTCCAGACCCGCCTTTTTGGCGTTGGCGGCGTAATGCATCACCACTTTGTCGATGGGCTCTTTGATGAGCAGATCCTGCTCCATAGCCTCCTGGTCGGTGGAGGTGAGCTGGGTCACCGCAATCAGCAGAGGACGGGTGCCGTCCGGGCGGGTCAGCCCCTCCAGCGCCGCCTCCATCATCCGGACGGTGCCGCCGGCGTGAAGGTTGGTGATGTCCACGTCCAGGTTGGACAGCACGCTCATAGATTTCTTAACCGTGTTGGGAATGTCGTGGAGTTTCAGATCCAGAAAGATCTTGTGCCCCCGCCGTTTGATCTCACGGACGATCTGGGGCCCCTCGGCATAGAACAGTTCCATACCGATCTTCACGAAGGGTTTGCGGCCGGTGAACCGGTCCAAAAACCCAAATACCTGGTCGGCGTTGGCAAAATCGCACGCCACAATGACATCTTTACCCATTACTTTGCTCCTCCTATAATGCTATTCAGATCCGAAATGCCGTAGCGGTCCATCACCGCCGGCAGATCCCGGATGATCTCCTGACATACGTAGGGATTGACCAAGTTGGCGGCGCCCACCTCAACGGCGGTGGCACCCGCCAGCATCAGTTCCACCACGTCTTCCGCCGTGGACACGCCGCCCATACCCACCACGGGGATGTTCACGGCGTTCGCCACCTGATACACCATCCGCACCGCCACCGGGAAGATGGCCGGGCCGGAGAAACCGCCCATTTTGTTGGCGATGACCGGCCGTTTGGTGCGCAGGTCGATGCGCATACCCAGCAGGGTGTTGATCAGGCTGATGCCGTCTGCGCCGGCGGCCTCGCAGGCCTTGG
>CAYSRL010000203.1:0-1662 GCA_964433515.1 uncultured Ruminococcus sp. | reverse complement strand
GTTGCCGAACCGGGGGTCTTTGGTGGTGCCCTTAAACGAGAAGGTGCCCAACTCGTTGATGTCGTACAGTTCGGCAAACTCATAGCCGAACCCAAAGGTGCCGGAAGCGGGGATGATGGGGTTATCCATCTCGATGCCGCACAGATTCACGCTCAGGCGTCCCATAAAATCTCCTCCTTCTCCAGCACCGGGCCATCCTTGCAGATGCGCTTGTAGCCGGTGATCACCTTGCAGGAGCAACCCATACAGGCGCCGAAACCGCAACCCATCCGCTCTTCAAAACTGAACTGACCGGAGGTGACGGTGGCCTTATAGACCGCCCGGAGCATCGGCTCCGGCCCGCAGGTGTAGAAATAACTGTATGTAGACGGCAGGGCGTCGGTGACAAAGCCCCGAACCCCATAACTGCCGTCGGCGGTGGTGACGGTCACGTCACAACCCAGATCCTTAAAGTCTTGCTCGCAGAACACCTCGTCTTTGGTGTTGAAACCCAGCACCACCGACACCGGCTTGCCCTGCTGACGCAACTGGCGGGCCAGCATATACAGGGGCGGGACGCCCACGCCGCCGCCCAACAGCAGAGGATGGTCGCCGGCTTTTTCGATGGCATAGCCGTTGCCCAGACCGGTCAGCAGATCCAGGGTCTTGCCCGCTTTCATATCCGCCATCTGGCGGGTGCCGCCGCCCACCACCTTATAGATGAGGGTCAGCACCCCCTCGGTGCAATCGCACACCGAGATGGGACGGCGAAGATACCGTCCGTCCAGCAGGATGTTTACAAACTGACCGGTGGCAATGCCGGTGGTATCCCCGGTCAGCCGCATCCGATAGACGGCGGCGGTGAGAGGGGTGTTTTCCAGTATGGTAAAGAGGCTCTGTTTCATAGTTTTCTCCTTATAGCAAGGGGTTTGTGTAAACCATTCTTGCCTCCCCCTTGTCCGGGGAGCCGAGGTGGATGAACGCAACCTTATTTTGCGTCGATGGTGGACACCTTGTTGGTGATCTCCTCCAGCACGTCCAGCACGATGCGGACGGTGTCCAGGTTGGAGAACAGGGTCACGCCGTTTTCAACGGCACACCGGCGGATCTGCACGCCGTCCTCATAGTGGACGCCGGACATGATCGCCCGGGTGTTGATGACGTAACTGACATAGCCGGCACGGATGGAATCAAAGATCTGCTCGCTACCCTCCAGCAGTTTCTTCAGCACCCGGGTGCGGATGCCGTTCTCCTTGAGGAAGTTGGCGGTGCCCACGGTGGCCTCGATGTTAAAGCCCATATCGTAGAACCGGCGCACCAGAGGCAGCGCCTCTTCTTTATCCTCGTCCGCCAGGGTCACGATCACCGTGCCGTAGTTCTGCAGGCTCATACCGGAGGCGATCAGCGCCTTCTGCATCGCCCGGTGCAGTTTGTCGTCATAGCCGATGGCCTCGCCGGTGGATTTCATCTCGGGGGACAGATAGGCGTCCAGACCCTTGATCTTGTTAAAGGAGAACACCGGCACCTTGACGTAGTAGCGCTCCTTCTCCTCCGGGTACAGGCAGAAGATGCCCTGCTCCTTGAGGGTCTTGCCCAAGATCACCTCGGTGGCGATGTCCGCCAGGCTATAGCCGGTGGCCTTGGACAGGAAGGGAACGGTGCGGGAGGAGCGGGGGTTGACCT
>CAYSRL010000202.1:0-1680 GCA_964433515.1 uncultured Ruminococcus sp. | reverse complement strand
TGAAACTGGCCCTGCCGGTCCCCAAGGGCCTGCCGGTGTTGCTGGGCCTGTAGGTCCTCAAGGGCCTGCCGGTGAGACTGGTCCTGCCGGTCCTCAGGGGCCTGCTGGTGTGGCTGGTCCTGTAGGTCCCCAGGGGCCTGTTGGTGAGACTGGTGCTGTAGGGCCGCAAGGGCCTGCCGGTGTGGCTGGTCCTGTAGGTCCCCAGGGGCCTGTTGGTGAGACTGGTGCTACTGGTCCCCAGGGGCCTGCTGGCGGCGTGCTGAACTATGCCGATTTTTATGCGCTGA
Source organism: uncultured Ruminococcus sp. (assembly GCA_964433515.1). Lineage (GTDB taxonomy): Bacteria > Bacillota > Clostridia > Oscillospirales > Acutalibacteraceae > UBA5905. The sequence goes on along the minus strand of CAYSRL010000202.1, from coordinate 1,393 downwards.
TGCCGCCGGATAATGCGGCAACGGTAGCGCCCGGAACAGACGTTAGTTTCCCGCAAGACGGACCCAACAGCGGATCGGATATTTCCAGAACCGGACCGGATTCTTTTAATCTGGCACAGATCGGAACCTATCAAGTGCTGTTTGAGGTGAGCGTGGACGAGGCTGGTCAATTGCTGTTGACCTTGAACGAAGCGGATCTGGCATACACGGTAGTCGGCAGAGCCACCGGTGCCTCACAAATCGTGGGCATGGCTATTGTAACAACTACGGTTATCAACTCGATTCTGACCGTTCGAAACCCTGCCGGCAATGCGGCCGCATTAACCATTACACCGCTCGCAGGAGGAACACGGCCTGTTTCTGCACATCTCGTCATTACGCAGATCGGCTGATTTTTGCAGACAAACTGAATTTCTGACCAAAGGCACATTTCGTTTTTCGAAATGTGCCTTTGCTATGGTCATACAAACCGTTTATAGACGAATATACTGGTTGCAGGAGGTGTTATCATGACAAAAGGAATTGATGTATCGGTACACCAAGGGGATATTGACTGGAAAAAGGTTAAATCCGACTCTGTAGAATTTGCTATACTCCGAGCCGGCTATGGACAGGAAACGTCCCAAAAAGACGCACAATTTGAGAAAAACTATGCGGGTTGCAAAGCGAACGCCATTCCCGCAGGAGCCTATTGGTACAGTTACGCATTATCCGTTGACGAAGCAAAAAAAGAGGCCGCAGTCTGTCTGAAGTCCATAAAAAACAAAACGTTTGAGTATCCGCTATTTTTGGATATCGAAAACAAAACTCAACTGGCTTTATCCGAGGATCTGTTGCAAAAAATCGCAATTGCTTTCTGCAACGAACTTGAGACCGCCGGCTACTGGGTTGGCCTATACAGTTACAAATCGTTTTTAGAATCAAACTTCACACCGGAAATTCTAAAGCGCTATGCTGTTTGGGTTGCCCATACGGGTGTGACCCAAACCAACTTCAAATATCCGCACGGAATATGGCAGTATAGTCATACCGGAAAAATAGCCGGCATTAACACAAATGTGGATCTAAACTATGCATATATCGACTATCCCAAATCAATGAAAACCGCCGGACTAAACGGATTTAAGAAAAACGCTGCCGTGCAGACTAGTATGTATACCGTTGTAAAAAACGACTCCCTTTGGTCCATCGCTGAGAAACATCTTGGCAATGGCAGCAGGTATCCGGAGATAAAAGCGCTCAACGATCTTAAATCAGACACCATTTATCCCGGCCAGACCCTTAAAATACCGCAAAAATAATAGGCTTACGATCGCAGCCGAAAACTTTTGCTTTCGCAATGGATAAAATAACTCTCGTTCTTCGGAACGAGAGTTATTTGGCTCTACTGACC
>CAYSRL010000201.1:0-1728 GCA_964433515.1 uncultured Ruminococcus sp. | reverse complement strand
TGTCACCAAATAACCGTTTGCGCCGTTATTCTTCGTTTTCCTCCGGCCGGGTCTCACCAAAGCCATAGCCCTCGGGGGGCCACTCTTCGGGAAGCATATCCTTGTTTCTCCCGGTCAGATCCCATTTGCTTGCCGACGGCCAAGTGGATTCGTGAGCAAACACCCAGGCGGTCAGTTCCGGATCGTCGCCGTAGATAGCATCCAGAAACTGATTTTTGGTGTACGGACAACCGTTGCCGTGCTGCCATGCGATCTCGTCCAGATTTTCCTCGGTCCACGCCCCACCCCTCGTTTCAATAAATTCTTCTCGGGTGATTCCGTTGACCTGAACGAAGTTAACGATGTTAAAATCTTCTCTATCGTAGTCTTCGCCTAGCCACTCATAGAACAATTCGAACTGCTCTTGAGTAAAATTTCCGCTAGCAGCGTGGTATGCCATACTGTGTATTTTGCACTCGGTGTTGTCGCCGCCAACACCGGAGCCATCGTCGTTCTCGTCGGAAGATCCCACGACCGCTTCCGGGTCAACAGCAGGTTCTTTTTCCTCGGCCTGACAAGCCGTAACCGTAAACAACAACATAACGCACAGCATCAGTGCTAACCATTTTTTCATAAACCTCTACCTCCTTCTGTTTCTAAATTCACACTACCTTAGACCACTCCGGATAAAACACCTCAGCGGTAGCAAACGTGGCCGTGGATTCCACCGTACCATATTTGAACCGTTTGCTCAAAAACAGTTTTTCCGGATTGATCACATATTGCGGATTGTTTCTTATTTCGCTACCACTTGTACTCCCTTTAATGTTAATGTCCAAATGCAAATGATATCCGGTGCTGTCACCGGTGCTTCCTACATAGCCCAGCAGTGTATCTTTGGTCACCGTTTGATTCTTTGTAACCGCCGGCGTCCCATTCATATGCATCAGCCGAATGGTTAAATTCTTTTGCTCGCCATTGACCTCAATCGTTGCCGTTGATTGGATGGTCACATAATTTCCTCTTGAACTATCACTACCACTTTCAACCACCGTCCCTGCACAAGGGCTATAGATGGGGGTGCCCTGCGGAGCAGGGAGATCAATGCCCTGGTGCCGGTCATCCGCATCCTCGGCGGTCATCAGCACCCGTTGGGAGATCCGACGGTTAGGCAGCGAGGCGTCGCCCCGGAAGAAATAACTCCAGTTGAGAGCGATCAGTTCCGGGTCTTGGGTGGGATGAATCTCTTTAAACACCCACTTTTGACTGCTGCTGCCGGTCCAAGAGGACAGCACCACGTTGGCTTTGTTGGCGGTGCTGGAATCCACCACCGTCAGCACCCGGCCGCTATCGCTGCTCAAATGGGGACGAATGCGGAAAGAGCCATCGCCGTTGGAGATAATAGCAAAACTTTGGGCGCCATACCCGTGGTTGACCTGGAACACCTTGATGTTGGCGCCGTCCACGTCGGCGGCACTCTCCACATCCAGGCGCAAATTGCCGTTTTTGATCGGCGCCAACTGATAATGGGTGACGCCCCCATCGCCGCCCGGCAGATCCTCGCTCTTGGCCAGCAAGAGGCGGAACACCTGCGCCTGATTGGTGTCAAAATTAAAAGTATCCTGCCACACATTGGTGCCGGACACCAGACTGCCGTCCGCCACCTCCAGAAACTTGCCGCTATACACATTCTGGATGATATACCGCAAGGTGGTCTTTGAGGTGAGTCGGATCCTGGTGGTGGCCGCC
>CAYSRL010000200.1:0-1785 GCA_964433515.1 uncultured Ruminococcus sp. | reverse complement strand
CACGGTCTGCCCGGTTGGGGATGTATTAGATTCGTGCCACGCCGCTATGGCGGGCGGCCTTTGCCACCGCCGACGCCACCGCCGGGCCCACCCGGGGGTCAAAGGCGGCAGGCAAAATATAGTTGGGGGACAATTCCTCCTCCGAAACCAGTCCCGCAATCGCATAACTGGCCGCCAGTTTCATCTCCTCATTGATGTCGCTGGCACGGACATCCAGCGCACCCCGGAAAATACCGGGGAACGCCAGCACGTTGTTGATCTGATTGGGATGATCGGACCGCCCGGTGCCCACCACGGCGGCACCGCCGGCTTTGGCCAGTTCCGGGGCGATCTCCGGCACCGGGTTGGCCATCGGGAACACGATGGGGCTCTCACCCATCGCCGCCACCATCGACTGGGTGACCACCCCGGGAGCGGAAACGCCGATAAACACATCCGCCCCGGTCATCGCTTCTGCCAACGTGCCGGTGAGACCGGCAGAATTGGTGCGGGCGGCGATGGCGTTGTGGGCAGGATTTTCGTAGGTTTCGGTATGGGTCAGAATACCGCACTTATCGCACAGGATAAGGTCGGTGACCCCCAGCCGGAGCAGGTGCTCCGCAATGGCGATCCCGGCACTGCCGGCGCCGTTGATAACGCACCGGACGGCGGCAATATCCTTGCCCACCACCTTGAGCGCATTGAGAAGCGCCGCACCCACCACGATGGCGGTGCCGTGCTGGTCGTCGTGGAACACCGGAATGTCGCACAATTCCTTCAGTTTTCGCTCGATCTCAAAGCAACGGGGAGCGGCAATATCCTCCAGATTGATGCCGCCAAAGGAGCCGGACAGCAAATACACGGTGCGGACGATCTCGTCCACGTCTTTGGACTTGATGCACAGCGGGAAAGCGTCCACCCCGGCAAACTCCTTGAACAGCACGCATTTGCCCTCCATCACCGGCATACCCGCCTCCGGCCCGATGTCGCCAAGGCCCAAAACGGCGGTGCCGTCGGTGACCACCGCCACCAAATTATGACGGCGGGTCAGAGCATAGGACAACTCCGGGTCATCCCGGATAGCCAGACAAGGCTCCGCTACACCGGGGGTATAAGCCACCGCCAGTTGCTCCCGGTCTCCCACCTTTGCCCGGGCGGTGATCTCCAGTTTTCCCGCCCAGTCGTAATGCATTTGTAATGCTTTTTCTTTATCGGTCATAATCAACTCCGATGCCACTTGACACCCTGGGGGGTATCCTCCAGCACGATGCCACGGGCGGTCAACTCGTCACGGATGCGGTCTGCCTCTGCCCAGTTTTTCTCCTTGCGGGCGGCGGTGCGGGCGGCGATGAGTTCTTCGATCTCCCGGCTTTCAGCCGCATCGTCGTCCCCGGCCTGGCCCCGCTCATAGCAGAAGCCCAACACGTCGGTCAATTCATCAAACAAGGCCTTGCCGCACAGGATGGTCTCCTTGGCGGCAGAGGGGTCGGTGAGCAGAACGTTGATGTCCTTCACCAACTCGAACAGCGCCGCCATACCGTCGGCGGTGTTCAGGTCATCGTCCATCGCCTGGATAAACTGGTTGCGGCGAGCCTCCACCTTGGCAGCAAAGGCGCTGTCCGCCTCACCCTCCGGGGCGTTCTGCAGAGCAAAGTCTATGGCGTTTTTGCAGTTATACAGACGATCCAGGGCGTTGATGCCCTGCTGGATGATCTCGGTGTTGTAGTTGATGGGACTGCGATAGGAAGAGGAGATCAGGAAGAAACGAATCGCCTCATAACCGTATTCCTTTGCCACATCCCGGAC
>CAYSRL010000199.1:0-1785 GCA_964433515.1 uncultured Ruminococcus sp. | reverse complement strand
GGATCCGGGCAATCACTTGTAAGGTCAACGGCTCCATAAAAACCTCCAAACGGGCGTTTTTATCATTGTAGCACAGGTGACCCGGACGGCACAACCCCTAACCGAGTATACAATTTGAAAAAGTTGCAAGAAATATACACGTCGTATAAAACACCCTTGTTTTTTTCGTGATTTTGGGGTATAATGTAAACAAATCCCATTATTTACAGGAGGTATTTATTATGGAACTGAAAGGAACCAAAACCGAGCAAAACCTGGCCGAGGCCTTTGCCGGCGAGAGCCAGGCCCGCAACAAGTACACCTATTTCGCATCCGTCGCCAAGAAAGAGGGCTATCAGCAGATCGCCGCTATTTTCGAGGAGACCGCCAACAACGAAAAGGAGCACGCCAAACTGTGGTTTAAGGCTCTGCAGGGCATCGGCGACACCGCCGCCAACCTGAAGGCCGCCGCCGAGGGCGAAAATTACGAGTGGACCGATATGTACGACCGCTTCGCCAAAGAGGCAGAGGAAGAGGGCTTTAAGGCGCTGGCCGCCCAGTTCCGTATGGTGGCCGCTATCGAAAAGACCCACGAGGAGCGGTATCGCAAACTGCTGTCCAACGTGGAGATGCAGCAGGTCTTTGAAAAGGCCGGCGAGACTATGTGGGAGTGCCGCAACTGCGGCCATCTGGTGATGGGCAAAAAGGCTCCGGCCGTCTGCCCCGTCTGCGCCCACCCCCAGGCCTATTTCGAGGTCCGTAAAGAGAACTATTAATTGCTATAAAAATGCCGTAACTGCGCCAAGTGTCCATAAGGATACTTGGCGCAGTTACGGTTTTTGCGTTTATTCATATTTTTTCGCATTCCGGAATTCCAGAGGGGAGCAGAACCGCCCACCCCCAAAGGGGCGCACCGTGATCCCCTCGGTGTCGGGGTTAAACCCATAATAGCGGGTGGGATAACTGAGGGGCAGACACGCACAGGCATCGTACAGCGCCCGCTCCGCCTGCACCAGTTCTTCCCGCCCGCCGGTGAGGGCGGCGTTTATCGCCTCGGTCACCGTTTTCACGTTCAGTGCGGTGAGGTTGTCGTTGGCACCCGGCAGGAAACAGCGCAGATTGTCGGCGCCGGTCAGCCCGGAGGGGGTATAGGTGTAAATGGCGGCTTGATAATTCCCGCTCTTGACCCGGCTTTCCAGTTCGGTCTGGGGCAACAGGGTCAGGGTGGGGGCGATCCCCAGATTTTTCTGCCAGGACTGGATAATATACCGGGCCAGGTCGGCGCTGACCTGGTCATCGGCGGCGATGAGTTCCGGCGCCAGCCGCCCCCCACCGTCGGGATAAAGGGCATCCAGCCCGGCGTTCATCGCCTTTCGGGCCGCCACCGGGTCGGTTGTGGGGATAAGGCGGTTGTCCTCGTCCCGATACACGTTACCGTCCACCGTTGCCGCCGGCGGGATAAAGCCTTCGGCAGCCGCTTCCGGGGCGGTGGGCAGGGTGGTAAGAAAATCGCTTACCGTGTCCCATTCGATGCTGTCCCGGAGGGCTTTTCGCAGAGCGGTGCTGGAGAGATAGCCGTCGGCGGTATTCAGCCACAGGCACCGCACCGAATCGGTCAGGGGTTGCACCGAGAGGCGGTCGCCCAACCGGGCGGCCTCCGCCACCGTCAAGGGGACGGCGTCCAGATTGCCGGTCTGCAGGTCCTCCAGGGCGTTTTCGGTGCCTATGACAAACCGCACCGCCTCCGGGGCGATCTCTTCGGCGGCGTGATAATCTTCGTTTTTGTATAACAGCAGGCTTTCGTTA
>CAYSRL010000198.1:0-1794 GCA_964433515.1 uncultured Ruminococcus sp. | reverse complement strand
GGCGGTTGCGCCAGTCCTCCTTCAACTTGACCCAGCACTGCAGGTTCGCCTTAGTGGCGAACAACTCCTCCAGGTCGGTGCGGGCACGGGAGGCAATCTCTTTAAGCATCGCACCCTTTTTGCCGATGACCATACCCTTGTGGCTGTCCCGCTCGCAATAAATATAGGCATCGATGTCCAGGATGGTGCCCTTTTCGGTCTCCCGCTCGCCCCAGCGCTCGATGTCCACGGCGATACCGTGGGGGATCTCCTGCCGGAGCAGTTGGAGCATTTTCTCCCGGATGACCTCAGAGGCTATGGCCTGTTCGGTCTGGTCGCTGGAGGCATCCGCCGGGAAGAAATGGGGACTCTCGAAGGTGAATCGTTTTAACTCGGAAAGCAGATCCGGCAATCCGTCACCGGTGACGGCCGACACCGGCACGATAGCGGCAAAATCCATCTGCTGCTGCCACGCCGCTATGCAAGACAACAACTGGGCCTTGTCCGCCACGGTGTCGATCTTATTGATCGCCAGAATCACCGGCAGATTCTTCTGTTTTAACTGTTTCAGCAGAGTCTGCTCTTCCTCCCGGATGTGGGTGCGGGGCTCGGTCACCAGCAGACCCACGTCCACACCGGACACCGCCTCGCCAATGGAGCGCACCATAAAATCGCCCAACCGGGTGCGGGGCTTGTGGTTGCCGGGGGTGTCCAGAAACACCAACTGGGTCTCCTCACGGGTCACCACGCCCATAATCCGGGTGCGGGTGGTCTGGGGCTTGTCCGAAACGATAGCCACCTTTTTGCCCACAAGGGCATTCAGCAGGGACGATTTGCCCACGTTGGGACGCCCCACAATGGCAATAAATGCAGAAACGGTATTCATAGTCTTTCCTCTCTTATCACAAATCCACCCTGCCCCGGTTTATACCCAGGCAGGGTGACGGTATTATTCCTCGTTTTCCAGTACGTAACTGCTGCCCCGGGGCAGACCCACCGACAGCATCACAGCCTCTTCCTTTTCCCGCATACGAACCGCCTCCAGGCCGCCCTCTACGTGGTCATAGCCCAGCAGATGCAACATAGAATGGACGCTGAGATAACCCACCTCCCGTTGCAGGGTGTGGCCGTATTCCTCGGCCTGAGCCAACGCCCGCTCCATGGAGATGACGATGTCACCCAGCATATAGGCGCCGGTGGCAGGATTTTGGTCGTATACGCCATTCTCACCCAAGGGGAAGGACAGCACATCGGTGGGAGCGTCGATGCCCCGCTGTTCCAGATTGATGGCGTGGATCTGCTCGTTGTCCACCAACGACACATCCACCTCGGCGGAACCCTCGAACTGCTCCAGTTCCAGCACCGCATGACAGCAACGGCGGATCAGCATCCGGATGCCGGTGGGAACCTTGATGGTCTTTTGCTTGTTTTCGATATTGACTTTGATCTTATCCATTGTGCTTGCCCCTTTTCTCTTCTTTACGGTGGGCTCGGGCGCTCTCTGCCCGGGCACGGTCAAACTTTTCATAGGCGGCTATGATGCGCTGTACCAGTTGATGACGGACCACATCCGCCTGACTGAAGGAGCAGATGGCCACGTCCTCCACGTCCTGCAAGATCTTCATCACCTGTTTCAGACCGCTCATTTTGCCGTCCGGCAGGTCGATCTGGGTCACATCGCCGGTGACCACCATCTTGGAATTAAAACCCAAGCGGGTCAAGAACATCTTCATCTGTTCCGGGGTGGTGTTCTGCGCCTCATCCAGGATGATGAAAATGTCATCCAACGTGCGGCCACGCATATAGGCCAGCGGC
>CAYSRL010000197.1:220-1836 GCA_964433515.1 uncultured Ruminococcus sp. | reverse complement strand
GTAAAAGCCATTGTAATTACCTCCTAAATATTAAAAGAAGTGAGCTGATTATTCAGCAGTCTCAGTAGCGGGAGCCTCAACAGCCTCAGCGGCATTCTGCTCGCCCTGACGGCCCTCGATGATGGCATCAGCCATGCAACCGGCAATCAGCTTGACCGCACGGATAGCATCGTCGTTACCGGGGATGACGTAATCCACATCGTCGGGATCGCAGTTGGTATCCACGATAGCCACAACCGGGATGCCCAGTTTCTTGGCCTCGGCAACAGCGATCTTCTCCTTGCGGGGATCAACGATGAACAGAGCGCCGGGGACACCCTTCATATCCTTGATACCGCCCAGGAATTTCTCCAGTTTCTCAATCTCGTGGTTCAGTTTGACAACTTCCTTCTTGGGTAGCAGATCAAAGGTGCCGTCAGCCTCCATAGCCTTCAACTGGCTCAAACGAGCAATACGGCCACGGATGGTGCGGAAGTTGGTCAACATACCACCCAGCCAACGGGCGTTCACATAGTGGGCGCCGGCACGGATGGCCTCTTCTTTGATGGACTCCTGAGCCTGCTTCTTGGTACCGACGAACAGGACCTCTTTGCCGGAAGCGGACAGTTCACGAATGAACATATAAGCCTCCTCCAGTTTGCGGACAGTCTTCTGCAGGTCAATGATATAGATACCATTGCGCTCGGTGAAGATGTAGGGAGCCATCTTGGGGTTCCAGCGGCGGGTCTGGTGACCGAAATGGACGCCAGCCTCCAGCAGCTGCTTCATGGAAATAACGGACATAATCTTTTCCTCCTTGGTTTTTCCTCCGTGGGCATAAACAGCCACCGTCCGGTACATCCGGATTCGGCACCGACCGTCTACGTGGTACCCCACGTGCATTATGCCGGAATATTATACCACAGGGATTTTAAAAAAGCAAGTGTTTTTTTGCAATTGAACATTAATTTTTAATTATAGGTAAAAATTCCGAAAAAGCGCCTATTGCGAAAGTCTTTTTCATTTAAAAAGTCCATGAAATATAGCCGACCCTTTCGGCGAGGGTTTGCAGGAACCGGTGGGACAGGTGAAATTCACCAAAATGGTTTCCTCCCCCACCACCTCAATGTCTTTCCATTGTATCACAATATCCGCATCCCGCCCCAGCAGACCAAACAACCGGTTGCGGCCGCTGATCACCAAAGCCGTGATCTGGGCGGTGCAGGTATCCACCTCCAGGTCATCCACACACCCCAGCCGGTTGCCGTCGCAGATGTTGATAACCTCTTTGTCCTGCATGTCCGAAATCCGTGCGATCATACACCTCTCCCCTTTCAGGGTATGTGTATGCGATAAAGATGAGAGGTAGAACCAACTACGCCCATCTCCCACCCCACGATAAAAAAAGACAATCGGCACTGCATTTGCAGTGTATTCCCGACCAGCCGACTCTGCGATAAAGAAGTTTATGAGGATTCTGAACCCTGGACTTTGGCGTCGCCAAAGTCCTATACTTTTCCGCCCTCTATCTTCAGCACAAATTTTGGTCATACGGCAGAAAAGATAGGTGGGTTATTCCTCACCCATCTCCCACCCCACGATAAAAAAAGACAATCGGCACTGCATTTGCAGTGTAT
>CAYSRL010000197.1:0-120 GCA_964433515.1 uncultured Ruminococcus sp. | reverse complement strand
TCACCCATCTCCCACCCCACGATAAAAAAAGACAATCGGCACTGCATTTGCAGTGCCGATTGCTTTTTTGTGGGGTGGGAGATGGGATTCGAACCCACGATCTTCAGTGCCACAAACTGA
>CAYSRL010000196.1:0-1877 GCA_964433515.1 uncultured Ruminococcus sp. | reverse complement strand
GTTGAATATCAAAATCTACTTTTCTTGGAAGTTCGCCACCTAAAACAACTGCTCTTAACTTAGTTTTTATCATACGATTACGCAAATTTTTCCACAATTGACGATAGAGAGTTGGTACGCTATGCCAAACAGTTATTTCATATCTACTTAACCACTTAGATAAAGTCAAAAAATTACTTACCTTATGCATATTATTTATAAATAGCGTTGCTCCGCTTAAAAGTCCACTATAAATATCAATTATTGAAGCATCATGCCCAAACGAAGAAAGTAGTGTCATATTATCATCAGCTGTTAGTCCTATAATTTTCATATATTCTGAAACATAATGATAAATAGCTTTTTCATTTTGCTTTACAGCTTTCGGTTTTCCTGTTGTTCCCGAAGTAAATAAGATATATGTAATTTCTGTATTATGTCTCTTCTTTTTTAACACATCCTCTTCGTATGTGTTTTCGATTTTATTAACTTCAACAACTGTAACATCATCTATAAACTTAGTTTTCACTTCCTTTGAGGCAATAACCAAATCTATTTCAGCGTACTTTATCATTTCTCTTATTCTTTCGGTCGGATTCTTTGCATCTAAAGGAACATATGTGACACCCGCCAACAAACACCCCAGCATCGTGGCTATCCCATCAATTTCCTGCGAAAATAGCAAACCACAATTTGTAATTCTTCGATTATTTTTCTCCTCAAATTTAAGAATATATACGGCAATATCTGTCGCTTTCTGCATTAATTGAGCATATGTAATACTTTCATCTTCATAAACTATCGCTATTTTATTTTTATATTGTTTAGCAACCCGTTCGATTTTATTAATTAACATGTCTTTATTTCCTTATTCGTACTAAATTGTCTCATTTTATATGTAAGTATTCCCGAATATGCAAAACAAAGGATCAGTATAATAGTAGTCGCAAAAAAAATACTCACTTCTATACACCTAGATACTATCGGAATTACTGTTGCTGTTGATATTGAAATAAAAAACTGTCTTAATCCTGTAATTCTTCCATGGAACTCTTGGTCTGCACAAACTTGTAATGAATAATTAAATGATGAACTCGAAATCGCATTCGCTACACCAATAAATAACATACATACCACAATCCAATAAGGATTTTTTGTTGCAAATGACATAAGCCCAATTCCTTCTATAATAAGAAACACTGAGCATAATTTCACGCTTCTATGAAGTATTTTTGCCTTCCCAAAAACTGACACACCAATTATAGCGCCAATGGCAAACAAAGAATCCCATATCGACATCATATATGTTGGAAGTTGCATATTTTCCAGTGCAGGTGCATATATAATATTAATAAAAGAGATAACCAAATAATCCATCGTACAAAAAATAAGTAAATTTAGAAGTTGTTTCCTTTGATAAACAACTTTTAATATTCTCACCCACTCTCGAACAAACAATTTAGGATTTAGGTTCGCAATCAATGCTATCCCAAAATTGGTATACTGAGAAATTACATTTTTCTGGGGAATCTTTATAATTGCAATACATGCTGCCGAAATTAAGTATGACACCCCATTAACCAAAACTACAAATTGGGGAGAAAACATTGTCATTACACTCCCTGCAATTCCAGCTCCTAATAATTGCCCCATCTGAGCACACGTACTCGTTGAAGCATTATACTTCGCCAAATCATCCCCCTTAGCAATTTGTGGGCCTAACGCAAAAGTTGCCGTTCGATAAAATGGGCTTAACAAACTCTTCAAAACTGTAACTACATATAGTAACGCTGTATGCCCAAAATAAAGCGAAACTCCACATACAAATACAATTATTCCTCTTAATATATCTGCAAAAGCAGCTGATTCTTTTGCCCTTCCCGAATCTACAACTAAAC
>CAYSRL010000195.1:0-1885 GCA_964433515.1 uncultured Ruminococcus sp. | reverse complement strand
AAGCCCAGACGGGTCAGGAACATCTTCATCTGCTCCCGGGTGGTGTTCTGGGCCTCGTCCAGAATAATAAAGCTGTCGTCCAGCGTGCGGCCCCGCATATACGCCAGCGGCGCCACCTCGAGGTTTCCTTTTTCCAGATACTTGTTATAGCTTTCGGTCCCCAGCATCTCAAACAGCGCGTCATAAAGCGGGCGAAGGTATGGGTCCACCTTGTTCTGCATATCCCCGGGCAGGAAGCCCAGGCGCTCGCCGGCCTCCACCGCCGGCCGGGTCAGGATGATGCGGTCGATCTCCTTAGCCTTATACGCCTTTACCGCCATCGCCACCGCCAGATAGGTCTTACCGGTGCCGGCGGGACCGATGCCCAAGGTGACGGTGTTTTTGGCAATCGCCTGAGTGTACGTCTTCTGGCCCAGGGTCTTCGGCTTGATGGGTTTTCCTTTGGTGGTGACGCAGATGCTGTCACCGCCCAACTGACGGACGGTATCCTCAGCGCCCTCGTTGACAAGCGTCATCACATACCGCACATTCTGTTCGGTAAGTTGTTCCCCCCGCTCGATCAGGTGGAGAAGTCCGCTCACCGCCTTGGCGGCGGTCATCACCCCGGGTTGTTCACCGCTGATTTTAATGTGGGTGTCCCGGATAAGAATGTTGACGCCATAAGCCTGTTCCACCATTTTGACGTTGCTGTCGTAACTGCCGAACAGGGACACCGCCTGTTCCATCCGATCCACTTCGATGATGTGCTCTACCATACATTACTTCCTAACTTCCCAATTTCTTAATATTATAAACCATTTTTGCCGGTTTGTCATTTGTCAAACTGCATAAAAAGTTAAGTATTTTTTCTCTCGGCTTACTCCTCGTCGGTCACGATCCCCTCAATGGGCACCTCCACGGCGATGTTTTCCCGGCACAGATAGGTGGCGGTCAGCACATACTGTCCGCCGATAAGTTTGCCGGTTTCGGTCTGCTTTTCATAATTCCCCGGCTGAAACAATGCCGTTTCCTGCTCCGCCAAACGCTCTTTTGCCAAGTTTTCTGCCTGTTCGCTGGTACGCAAAAAAGATACGGCAGTCAAAGGCTGGTAATAGTCGGTAGTGATCCCTATCGGCAACACCACATCCCGGACGGTGAGGTAGTTTTTTGTCTGTTTATGAAGGAGATCTCCCTGTAAAGGCGTTTTACTATACAGAGGGAAATCCCAGCAAAGAAAGGAGAAAACTGGCCGGCACACCGGTTCTCCCGCAGGAACAGACCGGGTGTCCGCCAACGGCACCGTCACGGTGATACGCCGGCGGGTCTGAGCCCACACCTCGCCATAGGAACGATACAATTTCTCACCCAGGTCGGTGGGAACCCGGCCGGTGATGAGCAGGGTGCCGGCGGTGACCGCCTCGCCCTCCATCACCAGAGGCAGACCGCTACGGGATTCCACCTGTAATATCAGGCCGTCGCAGGCCGCCACCAAATCCGATGGGCAGGACAGATCCAAAACCTGCGGCGTTTCTTCCCGCTCCCGCACCTCGATCCGAGCCACACAATGACTGGGATTGACCGTGATGAAGGACAGTTCGGGCAGTTCCCCGGTGCCCTGCAACTGCAGATTTTTCACCTCAATGTCCTCCACCCGGGCGCCCAGACGCACCCCCCATTTCTCCCCCACCGCCAAAACAGCGTCGGTGGAGGTGGCGGTATTCCCCGCCACCTCGATCACCCAGATGCGGGGAGCCAGCAGGGACAACACCAGCCCATACAGAGCCAGCCCCACCAACAAGCCCTTGCGGTGGCGATAGCGGTGCCGCCAAAAGGGAAGGCCGTGTTTGCGGCGCAGACGCATCCGCATACACGCCCGCCGGGACAACGGCCGCAGACGGCGGTAATG
>CAYSRL010000194.1:0-1899 GCA_964433515.1 uncultured Ruminococcus sp. | reverse complement strand
CCCCTATGGCGGAGGTGCTGCGGAACAACCTGGCTCAGATCGAGGCCTCCGACATCCACGCCCGCTTAGGGTTGGAAAAGGGCAAATACATCCTGCTTTCCGCCCATCGGGAGGAAAACATCGACACCGAAAAGAACTTCACTTCTCTGTTCACCGCCATCAACAAAATGGCGGAGAAATACGATATGCCCATTCTGTATTCCTGCCATCCCCGCTCCCGCAATCGCTTGGACAAGAGCGGCTTCCGGTTGGACAGCCGGGTGATCCGCCACGAGCCTTTGGGCTTCCACGATTACAACTGCCTGCAGATGAATGCCTTTGCGGTGGTATCGGATAGCGGCACCCTGCCGGAGGAATCAAGCTTCTTCACCTCCATTGGCAAGCCCTTCCCCGCCGTGTGCATCCGCACCTCCACCGAGCGTCCCGAGGCGCTGGATAAAGGCGGCTTTGTGCTGGCGGGCATTGACCAACAAAACCTGTTGCAGGCGGTGGACACCGCCGTACAACTCAACGCCGACGGTCAGCACGGCCTTCCGGTGCCGGACTATGTGGAGGAGAATGTCTCCACCAAGGTGGTCAAGATCATCCAGTCCTATACCGGTGTAGTGGACCGGATGGTATGGCGCAAGTATTGATACGACTCCCCTATGAAAGGACAGCGAACACGATGACTGTGGAATCCATTTTGTTTACACTCATCCGTGGGGCTATGTTTGGCGATCCGGTGGACCAAAAAACCATCGACGCCTGCACCCCGGAGATGCTGGAACAACTGTATAAACTGGCGGATATGCACGATGTAGCCCATCTGGTGGGTCTGGCTCTGGACAAACTGGGTCTGCCGGACAGCGAGGGGCTGACCCGGTGCCGTAACCGGATGCTCCAGGCGGTGTACCGCTATGTCCGGCAGGATTTTGAATACCGTGAGGTATGCCGGGTGCTGGAGGAAGAGAGCATACCCTACATCCCGCTCAAGGGCACCATCCTGCGCCCCTATTACCCCGAGGCGTGGATGCGCACCAGTTGCGACACCGACATCCTCATTCATAAAGAGGACCTGGAGCGTGCCCAGACCTTGATCCAGGATAAACTGCATTATGTGGAGCGGCGGATATCCCCCCACGATGTGAGCCTCATCTCCCCCTCTAACGAGTTGCTGGAACTCCACTTCGCCATCATCGAGGACTTTGTGTTGCCTAAGGCCCGGGAGATTCTGGAAAACATCTGGAACTATGCCGTGCCGGTGGAGGGAACCCTCTGTCAATATGCCCTGCCGGACAATCTGTTTTACTATTACCATATGGTGCATATGGCCAAGCACGTGGCCAACGGCGGGTGCAGTGTCCGTTTCTTTCTGGACACCTGGATCCTCAATCACAAGGTTCCCCACAACCGTGAGCAGCGTGAGGCCTTTTTGGAAAAAGGCTATCGCCTGACCTTTGCCAAGGCGGCTGAGACCCTGTCCGAGATCTGGTTCTCCGGCAAAGAATGGGATGCCAATTCGGATTATTTTGCCCAGTATATCCTGCGGGGCGGTAATTTTGGCTCTCTGACCAACCGGGTGGCTCTGCGCCGCACCAAAGAGGGCGGCAAGGTGAAGTTCCTGATGACCCGCATCATCCTGCCCTACGACCTGATCAAATACTACTTCCCCATCCTGCAAAAGCACAAGTGGCTGACCCCCTGGTATCAGATCGTGCGGTGGTGGAATCTGCTGACCAAAGGCGACCTGAACCACTCCATTTCGGAGGTCCACGCCGCCACCAGTTTTGATAATTCCGACAACATCCCCGCCGATGTTCTTCTGAAACATCTGGGAATATAACCACAAAAAAAGCCGACCCGATTAGGTCGGCTTTTTGTTACCCTTCCGGGCACTATTCCGGTTTTTCTGTGCTG
>CAYSRL010000193.1:0-1933 GCA_964433515.1 uncultured Ruminococcus sp. | reverse complement strand
ACGGTGGGCTTTTGCGGCGACCTGAAATTCGGGCGCACCGTCCACTCCCTCATCAACGCCCTGTCCCGGTATGCCGGCATCCATATTGTGCTGATTTCCCCTGAGGAGTTAAAACTCCCCAGTTATATCAAGAAGGATGTGCTGAAAAAGAACGGCATCCCCTATACCCAGACCACCAGTCTGGAAGAGGCGATGCCCGGCCTGGACATCCTGTATATGACCCGTGTCCAGCGGGAGCGGTTCTTTAACGAGGAGGATTATCTCCGGCTGAAGGACAGTTACATTCTGGATCTGAAGAAACTGGAAAATGCCAAATCCGACCTGTGCGTGATGCACCCCCTGCCCCGGGTGAATGAGATCTCGGTGGCGGTGGACGACGACCCCCGGGCCTGTTATTTCAAGCAGGTGCTCAACGGCAAATATATGCGGATGGCATTGATCCTGAAACTGCTGGAGGAGGCGAGCGTATGAACATAGACTCCATTCAGAACGGCGTGGTCATTGACCACATCACCGCCGGCGGCGGAGCCAAACTCTACGACCTGTTGGGTCTGGACGGGCTGGATTGCTCGGTGGCGCTCATCCGCAACGTGTCCAGCAAAAAGATGGGCCGCAAGGACATCATCAAGATCGACGCCGCCATCCCGGTGAACCTGGATGTCATCGGCTATGTGGACCCGGATGCCACCGTGAACATCATCCGGAACGGCAACCTGGTGGAGAAGAGATCCATTCCTATGCCGGATCAACTGGTGAATGTCATTAAGTGCAAGAATCCCCGGTGCATCACCTCCTGCGAACAGGAACTGGACCACGTGGTCCGGCTCACCGACAGAGAGCAGAAGGTATACCGTTGTATTTATTGTGAAACCAAAGCAAATTAAACGAGGAGAGCAAGATGCCCCCACGGATTTGGGTGTTCCGCTCTGTTCTTACAGGAAAGGATGATTAGAAATGGCTAAGTTTATCAACGAACCCTCCCACACTTTTAACGAGTACTTGCTGATCCCGGGCTATTCCGACCACACCTGCATCCCTGCCAACGTGTCGCTGAAGACCCCGCTCACCAAGTTCAAAAAGGGCGAAAAGCCCGCCATCGAGATGAACATCCCGATGGTATCCGCCATTATGCAGTCGGTCTCCGGCGACCGTCTGGCGGTGGCGCTGGCCACCGAGGGCGGCGTGGCCTTTATCTATGGCTCCCAGTCGGTGGAGGACGAGGCGGCGATGGTCAAGCGGGCTAAGGATTACAAGGCCGGCTTTGTCACCAGCGACTCCAACCTGTCCCCCGACGCCACTTTGGCAGAGGTGGTGGCGCTGAAAGAGCAGACCGGCCACTCCACCGTGGCGGTCACCGCCGACGGCACCGCCGACGGCAAACTGGTGGGCATCGTCACCGGCCGGGATTATCGGGTGTCCCGTATGGACCCCGCCACCAAGGTGTCGGAGTTTATGACCCCCCTTTCCAAACTGATCACCGCCCCTGAGGGCACCACCCTGAAAGAGGCCAACGATATCATCTGGGATCACAAGCTCAATTCCCTGCCCATCCTGGACAGCGAGGGTCGCCTGCTGTATTTCGTGTTCCGCAAGGACTACGATATGCACAAGCAGAACCCCAACGAACTGCTGGACGCCGACAAGCGGTATGTGGTGGGCGCCGGCATCAACACCCGTGACTATGCCGAGCGTGTTCCGGCGCTGGTAGAGGCGGGCGCCGATGTGCTGTGCATCGACTCCTCCGAGGGTTTCTCCGAGTGGCAGAAACTGACCATCGACTGGATCCGTGAGCATTACGGCGACACCGTTAAGGTGGGCGCCGGCAACGTGGTGGACGCCGCCGGCTTCCGTTTTCTGGCAGAGGCGGGCGCCGACTTTATCAAGGTGGGTATCGGCGGCGGCTCCATCTGCATCACCCGTGAGACCAAGGGCA
>CAYSRL010000192.1:0-1943 GCA_964433515.1 uncultured Ruminococcus sp. | reverse complement strand
CGCAGGACACACCCACATACTTATTTTCCGCTTCTTTGGCGATGGTGATCATCTTCTCCGCCATAGAACGCACTTCCTTAGCACGGGTGACGGTGGTCTCGATCTTGCCGTTCTCCAGCAGGAACGTGACCATAGCACGCAGCATAGCCATACGGGAGGCAGTAGGTCTGCCTAACTTTCTGGTACCGGGCATGGATATTCACTCCTTATCTTCTCTGTCCGATGTCGGACACGGGATTATTCTTCGTCGTCACGCAGGGCCAGGCCCAGGGACGCCAACTTGTTGATAACTTCCTCCAGAGACTTACGTCCCAGGTTACGCACCTTCATCATATCGTCCTCGGTGCGGTTGATCAGGTCCTCAACGGTATCGATGCGGGCTCTCTTCAGGCAGTTGAAACTACGCACGGAGAAGTCCAGCTCCTCGATGGTCATACTCAGCACAGAACTCTGCGCCTCGTCGTTGGACTTGACCAGGATGGGGTTGCCATCCATTGCGTCCGCAGACAGATCCACAAACAGGTTCAGGTGCTCGGTGAGCACACGGGCGCCCAGAGCCACAGCCTCTTGGGCACACAGCACACCGTTGGTCCAGACCTCCAGGGTCAACTTGTCGTAGTCGGTGATCTGACCGACACGGGTGTTCTCCACGGTGTAGTTCACCTTCATCACAGGGGTGTAGATGGAGTCCACCGGAATCACGCCGATGACCGGGTTCAGCAACTGCTTGTTGCGGTCCGCCGGCACATAGCCACGGCCCTTATCCAAGGTCAGTTCCATAGACAGCCGGCCGCCCTCGCTGAGGGAGGCGATGTGCATATCCGGAACCAGAATCTCCACCTCGCTGTCGCACTTGATGGAGGCGGCGGTCACCTCGCAGGGACCCTCGGCCTCGATATACACGGTCTTGGGGCCCTCGCCGTTGATCTTGGCGATGAGACCCTTGACATTCAGGACGATCTCGGTGACATCCTCTTTCACACCTTCGATGGTGGAAAACTCGTGGAGGATGCCGTCGATCTTAATGGAGGTTACTGCCACGCCGGGCAGAGAGGACAGCAGAACCCGCCGCAGGCTGTTGCCAATGGTGGTTCCGTAACCCCGCTCCAACGGCTCCAGTACAAACTTGCCATAGGTGCCGTCAGAAGCCAGATCCAGGGCTTCGATCCGGGGCTTTTCGATTTCGATCATACAAAAACCCTCCTTATTATAATGTGTTGCCGCAGACGCCGCCAAAAGGCGGACATCTGTGCAGAAAAAAGCGGATTATCGTGAGAGCAACTCCGATTACTTGGAGTACAACTCGACGATGAGGGTCTCCTCGATGGGCAGATCGATGTCCTCACGCTTAGCAAGGGCAACCACCTTAGCCTCCAGGTTCTCCTTGTTCATCTCCAGCCACTTCGGAACAGGGCGGGAGCTGTTGGCCTCGACAATGGCCTTGATCTTATCCAGAGAACGGCTCTTCTCACGAACGGAGATCACCATACCCGGCTTCACCAGGAAGGAGGGGATGTTGACGGTACGGCCGTTAACGGCGAAGTGCTTGTGACCCACCAGCTGACGGGCCTCGGCACGGGAAGAAGCCAGACCCATCCGATAGATCACGTTATCCAGACGGGACTCCAGCAGAGTCAGCAGGTTTTCACCGGCGGCACCGGGCATCTTCTCAGCCAGCTCGAAATAGTGACGGAACTGACCCTCCAGAACGCTGTAATAGCGCTTGGCGACCTGCTTGGTGCGCAGCTGCTTACCATACTCAGAAGCCTTCTTCATACGGGCCTGGCCGTGCTGGCCGGGGGCGTAGGAACGGCGGTCGATGGCGCACTTGCCGGTGTAGCAGCGCTCACCCTTCAAAAACAGTTTCTGACCTTCACGGCGGCAGAGTTTGCACACCGCACCAGTATATCTTGCCATAACAATATACCTCCTATCAATCAGAC
>CAYSRL010000191.1:0-1987 GCA_964433515.1 uncultured Ruminococcus sp. | reverse complement strand
TGGCGCTTATGGAAGCGATGGCCCGTGGTGTCCCCTGCGTCGCCTTTGACTCCGTAGGGGCTAACAGCGATATGTTGGCCGACGGTTGCGGCGTCACCGTGCCTTTTGGTGATGTGGAGGCTATGGAACAGGCCATCCGTGATCTGGAAGACCCTGCTAAGCGGAAAGAGATCTCCGAGAAAGCCATTGAAAAGGTGCGAAACAACTACACCACCGATGCGGTGTTGACCCTATTCAAATCTTTGTATGAAAGCAAACTGTGAGGTGCTTTATGCCGAAAGGAAATAAACTCATCCGTAACACACGGGCACTGTATTACAAAACCCGCCGTGGACTGAGAAAGTGGTTTGTTGAGCCGCTTATACGAAGTTCCTTTTGCGAATACGGAACTAATGTGCGAATTCCCGCCGGTTGCTCTTTTTCTGGTTGTGAGAATATATTTACGGGTAACAATGTATATTTTGGAGTAAACACCCGGGTGCTCACCACCAAAGCCAAACTGATCATCGGCAGTCACGTGATGTTTGGACCCGGTGTCACCATTATCACCGGCAATCACCGCACCGACGTTCTGGGCAAATATATGTGCGCCGTCACCGATGCCGATAAACGCCCGGAAGACGACCAGGATGTGGTGATCGAGGACGATGTCTGGATCGGTGCCAACGCCACCATTCTTAAAGGTGTCACCATCGGACACGGTTCGGTGGTAGCCGCCGGAGCGGTGGTCACCAAAAGTTTTCCGCCTTATTCCATCATTGGCGGCACCCCTGCAAAATTGCTGAAGCCTCGCTTTACAGAGGAGGAGATCCAGCACCACGAAAGTCTGTTGGCGCAAACTAACCGTTAACACAGAAAAGGGAACTTTATATGAAAAACGTTTTACTGGTGGTCCCCACCTTACGTCAAGGCGGAGGACAAAAATTCGTTTTGGATCTGGCCAACGGCTTGGACAAGGAACAGTTCCGGGTCCGTGTTCTGGTCTATTTTCATCAACGGCACAAGGCTTTTGCGGATTTTGCTGAAGAGCATAATATTGAAACCGTTTATCTGAACAAGAAAAAAGGGCTGGATCTCTTCTTTTTCAGACAGGTACGCAAGGCGGTCAGAGAATTTCAGCCGGACATTATCCACACACATATCAATACGATGCTGTACCTTCTCCCATTTTACCGCAAACGGCATATTAAACTGCACACCGTACACACCCTGGCTCAGAAGGAGCATTACGGCTTGCAAAAACTGGTCAACTACATTGCTTTTCACTGGCTGGGCGTGGTTCCGGTAGGGATCAGCGACACGGTGGCTGATACCATCGCCCATGTCCATCATCTGAAACGTGAAGATGTGCCGGTCGTATATAACGGTGTGGATTGCAAACGATACGATATACCCAAAGTAACCACCGACACATTCAACTTTGTCACGGTAGGCACCATTTATGCGGTTAAGAATTATTCTTTCTTGGTGGACTGCTTTGCTGAACTGCACAAAAAGCATCCGGAGACCCGCCTGACCATTGTGGGTAACGGTTCTTTACGTGGACAATTAGAACGGCAAATTGCCGATTTAGGCTTGTCCGGTGCAGTAACCATCACCGGTACCGTTGGCAATGTGGAGGACTATCTGGCGGCTTCCGATGTATATGTAGCCTCTTCTTTGTTCGAGGGTTTGCCCCTTTCTATTTTAGAGGCGATGGCCGCCGGTTTGCCGGTCATTTCCACCAACGTGGGCGGTGTCCCGGACGTGGTAAAAGATGGAGAGAACGGCATCTTGGTGGCCTCCGGTGAAAAAGAAGCCTATGTTGCCGCCCTTACCGAACTGACCGAGAATACGGCGTTGCGTACACAGTATGCCACCCGTTCCAAAGAATTATCTAGAAACTATGATGAGGAATTGACTATCTATGGCTATGAGTCGTTATATAAAGGTTAAAGAGAAAACGGAAAACAAATGGCTGATCCCACTATTTGTGTTTCTTTTTGCA
>CAYSRL010000190.1:0-2018 GCA_964433515.1 uncultured Ruminococcus sp. | reverse complement strand
TAGTCGTACTGGCTGTCCTCACGCAGACGGCCCAGGGACACGGTCATACCGCCCTCCAGATCCCGGTGCAGTTTGGTCTGGGGCATATTGTCCTCTTCAAAGTATTTCAGGAACTGCTTCGGCGCAGAGGGCAGGTTCAACTCCTGCGGACGACCGCTGAAGTTGTTCCAGATGGAGATGATCTCCTCTTTGCCGGGCTTGTTCTCAAACCGGACAAACACGGCGGCAAAGTGGCCGTTGGACACCGGCACACGCAGACACTGAGCGGTGAAGGCGGGGCTGGTGGCATTCACGATCCGGCCATCCTCCATCTTGCCCCAGATCTTCAGAGGCTCCTGCTCGGATTTTTCCTCCTCGCCGCCGATATAGGGGATCACGTTATCCACCATTTCGGGCCAACGCTCAAAGGTCTTGCCGGCGCCGGAAATCGCCTGATAGGTGGTGACCAGCACCTCTTTGACCCCGAACTTATCCAGGGGGTACAGGGCAGGGACATAACTCTGGAGAGAGCAGTTGGATTTGACCGCCACAAAGCCCCGCTTGGTACCCAGACGCTTGCGCTGGTGGTGGATGATCTCCTCGTGCTGCCAGTTCAGTTCCGGAATGATCATCGGCACATCCGGGGTGCCCCGGTGAGCCGAGTTGTTGGACACCACCGGGCACTCCGCCTTTGCATAGGCCTCTTCCAGGGCACGGATCTCCGCCTTGGGCATATCCACGGCGCAGAAAATGAAATCCACCTTGGAGGCCACCGCCTCTACGTCGGAGGCGTCCAGCACGGTCATATCCTTCATAGACTCCGGCATCGGCACATCCATCGCCCAACGACCCGCCACCGCCTCGGTATAGGTCTTGCCGGCGGACCGGGGGGAGGCCGCCAGACAGGTGACGTTAAACCAGGGGTGACCGTCCAGCAGGGTCATAAACCGCTGACCCACCATACCGGTGCAACCGACGATACCCACGTTAAACTGCTTGTTCATTGTAAATCGACTCCTTTTTTTGCGACAAATTCCTTGTCACGGGTTAATTTCGGCAAAAAACCGTTGAAAATCCGTTTTCTATCCTATATAATAGACGAAACGACGACAGATAAACGGTATTCTTGTCATTACCGTTTATTTTACCACTTTAAAGGGGCGGTTGTCAATGAGACCCGCCCGATTTTCACAGAAAGTCGAGAAATCCTTATGCTGAAAAGTGATTTTTATTACAACCTGCCGGAAGAACTCATTGCCCAGGAGCCCATCGAGCCCCGGGACGCCAGCCGCCTGTTGGTGATGGACAAGCAGACCGGCGCCCTCACCGACGGCACGTTCCGGGATATCAAAAGTCTGCTAAAGCCCGGCGACTGCCTCATCCTCAACGACAGCCGGGTGCTCCCCGCCCGCCTGTTGGGCGAGCGGGTCGGCACCGGCGCCCACGTGGAACTGCTGTTGCTCACCCCCCACGGAAACGACGTGTGGGAGGTGCTGGCGGGGCCGGGACGGCGGGCCAAACCCGGTGACCGCCTCTCCTTTGGCGGCGGTCTGCTGAATGCCAAGGTGCTGGAAATTATGGACGGCGGCAACCGGCTGGTGGAGTTCTCCTATGAGGGGAATTTCTATGCGGTTCTGGACCAGATCGGTCAGATGCCCCTGCCCCCCTATATCAAGAAACGGCTGGAGGACGGCGAGCGGTATCAGACGGTCTATTCCAAAGAGTTGGGCTCTGCCGCCGCCCCCACCGCCGGCCTGCATTTCACCCCGGAACTGCTGGACGAGGTGCGCCAGATGGGGGTGGAGGTGGCCTTTGTCACCCTCCACGTGGGTCTGGGCACCTTCCGCCCGGTGAAGGAGGATGTGGTGGAGAACCACAAGATGCACTCGGAGCACTATGCCCTCTCGGAGGAGACCGCCGACGTCATCAACCGCACCCGTCAGCGTGGCGGGCGGGTCATCGCCGTGGGCACCACCAGCTGCCGCACGCTGGAAAGCGTGGGGCTGACCGATGGCCGGGTGGAGCCCGGCGACGGCTGG
>CAYSRL010000189.1:0-2095 GCA_964433515.1 uncultured Ruminococcus sp. | reverse complement strand
TCGATGTATTCCTTGATGTTGGCGGTGTTAACGCCGCCGGTGGGCAGGAATTTCAGCCCCACAAAAGGCGCCGACAGATTCTTCATCGCATTCAAGCCGCCATACACGTTGGCGGGGAAAAACTTCACCATTTTGAGGCCGTGTTTCAGCGCCGCCATAATCTCGGTGGGGGTGACACAACCGGGTGCCACCGGGATGCCGTTCTCCACGCACCAGCCCACCACCTCGTCGCTGAAGCCGGGGGACACGATGAACTTGGCGCCCATCTCCACCGCCTGTTTGGCCTGTTCCACATTCACGATGGTGCCGGCGCCCACCAGCACCTCGGGGCAGTTTTCCGCCACCGCTTTGATCGCCTCGGGGGCACAGGCGGTGCGGAAGGTGATCTCCATAGTGTCCACCCCGCCGGCGGCCATCGCCCGGGCGGTGGGGACGGCGTCCTCCACCTTGTTCAGCACCACCACCGGCACCACGATGGAATTGGCTAATCTCTCCATAACGGTCATATTCATTTCCTCCTTATACACCGGAATAAGCGGCAAAGCCGCAGTCGATCGGCAACACCACGCCGGTGATCGCCGAAGCGGACCGGTCGTCGCACAAAAACAGGGTGCCGCCCAGCAACTCCTCAGCATCCACAAACCGTCCGGTGGGGGTGCCGTTCAGAATTTTGGCGCTCCGGGGGGTGGGGGTGCCGTCCTCGTTAAACAGCAGCGCTTTGTTCTGGGCGGACACCAGGAAACCGGGGGCAATGGCGTTGCACCGGATGCCGGTGCCGGCAAAGTGGGTGGCCAGCCATTGGGTGAAATTGGAAATACCGGCTTTGGCCGCCGAATAGGCGGGGATCTTGGTCAGGGGGGTATAGGCATTCATAGAGGACACGTTCAGAATGTTGCCGCTCTTTTTCTCCACCATATCCTTGGCAAACACCTGGGTGGGAATGAGGGTGCCCTGAAAATTCAGTTTGAACACAAAGTCCACGCCGGCGGTGTCCAGGTCAAAGAAGGATTTGCCGCCCTCTTTTGCCTCGTGATGGTATTCGTTGTCGGTGGTGGCACGGGGGTTGTTGCCGCCAGCACCGTTGACCAGGATGTCGCAGGGGCCCAGGTCACGGAGCACCGCCTGATGCACCTGTTCCAGCGCCTCGGTCTCCAGCACGTTGGCCTTATAGCCCTCGCAGAGAAAACCCTCCGCCTTCAGGTCGTCCGCCAACGCCTTGACGGCGTCCTCGTTCAGGTCCAGAGCCGCCACCTTAGCCCCGCACTGGGCAAAGGCACGGGCCATCGCCCCGCAGATGAGGCCGCCGGCGCCGGTGACCACCACCACTTTTCCGCTGTAATCAATATTTAATGGGAGTTGTATCATTTCCATTACCTCCTAGGTCATTTCTTATCAAACTTATCCAAAGAATCCCACACGCCCAGCATATACATAATGCCCAGAGCGCGGTCATACAGACCGTAACCAGGGCGGACCGAGCCGGGCTTTTCATCCCACAGATGGCGTCCGTGATCCGGGCGGATATAGCCTTCGTATCCACAGTCGTGATACGCCTTGAGGATCTCCAGAATACCGGTGTCGCCGTCGCAATCCCGGTGGGAAGCCTCGGAAAAATCGCCGTTGTCAAAATGTTTGACGTTGCGGATGTGGGCAAAGGCGATGCGGTCGCAATGCTTGCGCACAATGTCCGCCACGTTGTTGTTGGGGTCAGCGTTCAGACTGCCGGAGCAGAGAGTCAGACAGTTGTATTCGTCATCCACCATCGACAGGAACCGGTCGATGGCCTCGCCATTCACCAACAGGCGGGGCAGCCCGAAAATGTCCCAGGGCGGGTCGTCCATATGGATGGCCATTTTGATGTCGCATTCCCGGCAGGTGGGCATGATCGCCTCCAGGAAATAGCGGAGGTTGTCCCACAGTTTCTCGTGATCCACACCCTCATAGGCCTTGAACAGTTCGTCCAGTTTGGCCATCCGTTCCGGCTCCCAGCCGGGGAAGGACATATTGTATTTCTCGGTAAAATCCAGAATGTACTGTGCCATCCCGTTATAGTCATCCTGAATCATATCTTTTTGATAAAACAGCGCCGTGGAGC
>CAYSRL010000188.1:0-2097 GCA_964433515.1 uncultured Ruminococcus sp. | reverse complement strand
GTCCGGGGTATGCGGGTGGTCAAAGGCTTCTCCCGTGAGAACTACGAGAAAAAGAAATTCGGCGATGCTTCTGAAAGCATCAGTTTTGACTTTACCAAGGCCGAGCGGATCGTGGCCCTCAACCAGCCCATTATGCAACTGTGCATCTATTTCAATATGGTCTTTGTGCTGTTGGTGGGCTCCCGGCTGGTGCTGACCCCCGGCAGCGGCATTGAGGTGGGTCAGTTGTCGGCTATGATCACCTACGGTATGCAGATCCTGATGCAGTTGATGATGCTGTCGATGATCTATGTGATGCTGACGATGTCTGCCGAGTCCTTTAAGCGTATCGGCGAGGTGCTCAGCGAACAATCCACCCTGCAAAACCCGGAAGACCCGGTGATGCAGGTCAAGGATGGTTCCATCGCCTTTCACAACGTATCCTTCAAATATTCTGAAAAAGCAGAAAACAACGCCCTGGCCAACATCGACCTGCAAATAGACAGCGGTATGACGGTGGGTATCCTGGGCGGCACCGGCTCCAGCAAATCCACGCTGGTTCAGCTGATCCCCCGTCTGTACGACGTGACCGAGGGTGCGATAGAAGTAGGCGGGGTGGATGTGCGGCAGTACGATATGGACGCTCTGCGTGGACAGGTGGCTATGGTGCTGCAGAAAAACCTGCTGTTTGCCGGCACCATCAAGGACAATCTGCGCTGGGGCAACAAGGATGCCACCGACGAAGAACTGGTGGAGGCTTGCAAACTGGCCCAGGCCCACGATTTTGTGATGTC
Source organism: uncultured Ruminococcus sp. (assembly GCA_964433515.1). Lineage (GTDB taxonomy): Bacteria > Bacillota > Clostridia > Oscillospirales > Acutalibacteraceae > UBA5905. The sequence continues at coordinate 1,324 of CAYSRL010000188.1, read as the reverse complement.
CTTCCCGGAGGGGTACGATACCCACATCGAGCAGGGCGGCACCAACGTATCCGGCGGCCAGAAACAGCGCCTGTGCATCGCCCGGGCGCTGCTGAAAAAACCGAAGATCCTTATCCTTGACGATTCCACCAGTGCGGTGGATACCAAAACGGATGCCCTCATCCGTGCCGGATTCAAGGAATACATTCCCGAAACCACGAAAATCATCATCGCCCAGCGGGTCGCCTCCGTCCAGGATGCCGACCTGATACTGATGATGGAGGGCGGCCGCATCGCTGCCGCCGGCACCCATCAGCAGTTGCTGGACTCCTGCGAGATGTATCAAGAGATCTACACCCAACAGACGAAGGGAGGTGACCGGGATGAGTAAGCCTCCTATGGGACCCAAGGGCCCCGGACATGGACCGATGGGGCCCCGCCCCAAGGTGAAAAAAGGAACCCTGACCCGGCTCATCAAACTGCTGTTTGGTTTTTATCCGGTGCTGATTCCCCTCACCATTTTCTGCATCCTGTTCGCCTCGGTGGTGAACACCCTGCCCTCCATCTTTGTGCAAAAGGTGCTGGCGGTCATCGAAAAGGGCGGCGACTGGGCCGCCGCCAGCCAAGAGATCCTGCCGATGGTGGGCATCCTCATCGGCCTGTACGCCCTGTCCCTGGCCTCTATGACTCTTCAGGGTCAGTTGATGGCCTATATCACTCAGGGCTTTCTCAACAAGATGCGGCGGAAGATGTTCGACGGTATGCAGAACCTGCCCATCCAATACTTTGACACCCACAAGCACGGCGATATTATGAGCCACTACACCAACGATATTGACACCCTGCGTCAGTTGGTGTCCCAGTCGCTCCCCAGCCTGCTCCAATCCTCGGTCATCGTGATCTCGGTGCTGGCAATTATGCTGTACTACAGCGTGCCCATGACCCTGGTGGTGCTGGCCGGTGTGGTGCTGATGTTCTTTGTATCCAAAAAGATCGGCGGCGGCTCGGCCAAGTATTTTGTCCGCCAGCAAAAGGCGGTGGGCCGTGCCGAGGCATTTATCCAAGAGATCATGAACGGCCAGCGGGTGGTCAAGGTGTTCTGCCACGAGGCCGAGGCGCAAAAAGACTTTGACGAGATCAACGAGGCTCTGTACGAGGACAGTTACCGTGCCCACGCCTATGCCAACTGTCTGGGCCCCATCATTATGAACATCGGCAACATTCTGTATGTGGCCAGCGCCCTGATTGGCGGTATATTCCTGGTGAGCGGGATGCCCAATTTCGGTCTGGGCGGCTTTGCCGCTTTCAGCATCTCCATCGTGGTGCCCTTCCTCAATATGACCAA
>CAYSRL010000187.1:0-2167 GCA_964433515.1 uncultured Ruminococcus sp. | reverse complement strand
AGACACCGTCGGTGCACTCATACTCAGCGTCGCTGACACAGGTGCCAGCCTCACGCTCGCTGCCGCATACGTCGCATACGGCATCCTCGCAGGAATCATAGGTGCACTCAGCACACTTGACCAGGGTGATGGTCAGGTTATCCAGATAGACGTTCTCGGCAGTGCCGTTGCCGCCGCCGTTGAAGTTCAGAACGGCAGTGGTGGAGGCAGCAGTGAAGTCCAGGGTCACGGTGGTCCAGTCAGTCTTGCTGATCCAGCCGCTGCCGTACTTGGTGCCGGAAGAGGTGCTATCCTGCCACAGGGTCCAGTTGGCACCAACAGAAACAGCCTTGTAATCGTAGCTCAGTTTGTACTGGGCACCGACCTCCAGGGTGGAGATGGTCCACAGACCGAAGGAGCCCCAGCCGCCGCTACCGGACATATGCAGACCGAAGTTGCCGTCCTTGGCAGCCTCACGGGACACGTTGGTGGACTGATAGGGGGTCAGACCGTCCAGAGCACCGGACTCGAAATTACCGTTGGTGATATAGCCGTCGCTGGTGGGGTCTTGCTTCTCGAACACGAAGACATCGTCCATGTAGACCAGGTCGGTGCCGGAGATACCGCTGCAGCAGGTGTTGATGCGGGCGGTAGTGGAAGTGGCAGTAAACTCAAAGGCATACTTAGTCCAAGAGGTACCGCTGATGTACTTAGTGGCCACGTTGGTGCCTACAGGGTTCTGGATCTGAATATTGACACCCTGAGTAACAGCCTTGGCATACATCCAGACGATATAGGTCTTGCCGACCTCGACGGTGATGTCCTGATAGGCGGTGCCGCCCCAAGAGGCACCAGCGCCGCTCAGAGCTATACCGTAGTCGCCGCTGTAGGCAGCGTCCGCAGAGACGGTGGTGGACTGATAGGTCGTCCAGGGAGAGGCCTTGCCGGTCTCAAAGTCACCGTTGTACAGATAACCGTCGTAGGAAGGATCCTTCAGTTCGGTCACGGTGACATCATCAACATACACGTCCTCGGCAGAACCGTTACCGCCGCCGCAGAAGTTGATGAAGATACCCTCGGTGGAGGGGATGACGGTCCAGGTCTTCTGGGTCCAGCTAGTCGTGCTGAACCAGGCATTGCCCAGGCTGCTGCCGGCGTCGCTGCCATCCTTGATCTGGATGTTACAGCCGACAGCGTTGGTCTTCACCCACATGCTGATCTCGTAGGACTTGCCAGCCTCGACGGGCACAGTCTGGTTCAGCATACCGCCCCAGCCGCCGTTACCGACCAGGTGAGCACCGTAGGAACCGGTGTAAGCAGCGTCAGCGGAGATGGTGGTGGACTGATGGGTCGTCCAGCCGGTGGAGTCGCCGGTCTCGAAGTCACCGTTGATGATAACGCCGGTCTCTGCGGGCTCCACATACTCCTCGATGACGATGTCATCGATGTAGTAGGTGGCACCGCTTGAGGCATAGGTGTTGCTGGAGAACAGCAACAGAGCACCGCTGGTGCAGGCACCGGAGTTCAGGACATTGGAATACTCCTGCCACTCGGTGGTGACATCGACGGTCAACTTGGCGGTGTCGCCGGCCCAGTTGTTGTTCACCTTGAAGTTCATGTTGGTGCTGCGGTCGGCCTTAGCACGGAAAGACACGACGTAGTCCGTGTTAGCAGACACCATAGAACTGCCGTAGTAGTAGACGTTGGCCCAGTTAGCGCCGGAAGCATCCCACTTCAGCACCTTGGAGCCGTTATCGTCCACAACTTCGATTGTGCAGCCGGACTGCCAACCGCTGACAGTGCCGTTTTCGAAGTCGAAGCTGCCAGCGGCGCTGACGGAGAGGGCGGCCATCGGGATGATGGAGCACAGCATCAGCACGGCAGACAGAACAGCAATGATTTTACGCATATTCATTTGTCGAATTTCCTCCTTGTATTTTTTTTGGAATTCGCTGTGATTTTCACTTGGACTTTGCCCGGGTTTCCCCGGGCGTTGTCCGAGTGTTGCTCGGACGTATGCCCGAGACTTGTGCGATGGGGAAGAGGATAATGAGTTTCGGCATCGGCTACGAGCCGCTCCGGGTTGCACCAACATAGTCGGCAACGAGCCTTAGCAGTCATTAACTGTTAAAACCGGTTTCGCACCAACTTAGTCGGCAACGAGCCTTAGCGGTTAGTAGCGGCTAAA
>CAYSRL010000186.1:0-2169 GCA_964433515.1 uncultured Ruminococcus sp. | reverse complement strand
GATCTCTTTACCGGCCTCACGGTCCATCTGGAAGCCCACATAGGGATAGCGGCGGGAAGAACAGGGCATCTCCTCCACCGTCAATTTGTCCAGCAGCTTCCGGCGGGAAGTGGCCTGGCGGGACTTGGATTTGTTGGCAGAGAAACGCTGGATAAAGGCCTGTAATTCTTTGATCTTTTCCTCGTTTTTCTTGCTCTGTTCCCGCATAATCTTTTGGATGAGCTGGCTGGACTCGTACCAGAAATCGTAGTTGCCCACGTAGATCTTGATCTTGTTGTAGTCCACGTCCACGATGTGGGTGCAGACGTTGTTGAGGAAGTGACGGTCGTGGGACACCACGATCACGGTGCCGTCATAATCCATCAGGAAATCCTCCAACCAACGGATGGAGTCGATGTCCAGGTGGTTGGTGGGCTCGTCCAGCAGGATGATGTCCGGGTGACCGAACAGCGCCCGGGCCAACAGGATCTTCACCTTTTGCTTGTCGCCCAGGGTGCCCATAACGTCGTACAGCAGGCTATCCTCCAGACCCAGACCGGACAGGATCTGACCCGCCTCGGTCTCGGCCTCCCAGCCGTTCATCTCGGCGAATTCGCCCTCCAACTGGGCCGCCAGTTCGCCGTCCTCGTCGGTGAAGTCCTCTTTGGCGTAGAGGGCGTCCTTTTGCTGCATGATCTCGAACAGGCGGGGATTGCCCTGGATGATGGTGTCCAGCACCGTCTGGTCGTCGTAGGCAAAGTGGTCCTGTTTCAACACCGACATACGGGTGCGCTTGTCGATAATCACCTCGCCTGCGGTGGGCTCCAGGTCGCCGGACAGGATGCGCAGAAAGGTGGATTTGCCGGCGCCGTTGGCGCCGATGACGCCATAGCAGTTGCCGGGGACGAATTTTAAGTCCACGTGCTTAAACAGGTCCTGGCCGCCGAAATTGATGCCTAGATCGGATACGGTAATCATAATATGACCTCCTCTTAGGGGGATAATGGGGGTGTGTCCGCCGGACACACATACCTGTATAGTATACCAGTATAGATACAGAATTGCAAGAGTGAATAAGCAACAAAAAGCCCGGGGTGGTGGCCCGGGCTTTTGTGGGTTATTTTGATTTTATTGGGCTACCTCTAACAGTTTCTTGTTCACCCGGGTCTGAACATCCAGATAGTATGCCAACTCGGCGGTGTTCAAGTCTTCGTCCTCCCACTTTGCAAAATCATCACAGAACTTCGCATAATCGCTGATATAGGTGGCATAATCCGCCAGCAGACCCATATCCGTGGGGTTCGCCTGATACTTTTTCATAAAATCTACATAGTTACTCATAAATTCCTCATAGCTGTCCATCGCCGCCTTAAAATCCGGGTCAATGTCGCTATCGGAAGATTTGGTCGTGGTAGTAGTTTTAGCAGAGGTGGTGCTCTTCTTGGTTGTGGACTTCTCCTCTTTCGGCTCCTCTTCTTCCGGCTCCTCCTCTTCCGGTTTGCGAATGGTAATGTCCATCACCTCATCCTCCGACGAGTAATAGAGCCACACATAGTTCCCTTCCTCGTCGTAAGCACTGAAACTGGTATTGCTTTTGGAATAATCAACGGTAAAACCGGCTTCCTGACATGCTGAAACGTATGCATTAAACTGTGCGTTGGATATATTGCCGATGTCTACGCTGAAATAATCCGCTCTTTCGGAATTGATCTCACCAAAAGTGGATTCCGGCACAGGTAAGCGGCTGACCAACTCGCTGGTAGGCCATGCGATTTCGGTGAAACCTTCCGTTGCGTCGTTGCCGCCGCAAGCCGTACAGATCAACAGCAGAAACAGGGACAGTACTAGGGATAGTGCTTTTTTCATGGTAATTCCTCCTTATTTTTATAACCGTATGGTTATATTTTTACATATTATATCACTTTCGTGGTAGGATGTCAATACCGAACGGTTATGGAGGTGAGGTAAATGGATAATTATTATCCCCGGCTGAGGGATCTGCGGGAGGATCACGACCTGTCACAACAGCAAGTGGCGGACTATCTGCAGATGAAACAGCCCCAATACAGCCGGTACGAGAGGGGATTGCGGGATATTCCCACCGATGTGCTCATCCGCCTCGCCCGGCTATACAACACCACCACCGATTATATGTTGGGACTCGCCCAAGCCCAGTAAAGCCACCCGAAA
>CAYSRL010000185.1:0-2208 GCA_964433515.1 uncultured Ruminococcus sp. | reverse complement strand
GGTGGCGGTGACTCTGCCGCCGCCGTCAACACCCTGGGCTTCGGCGACAAGATGAGCCACATCTCCACCGGTGGCGGTGCCTCTCTGGAGTTCCTGGAGGGCAAGGAACTGCCCGGTATCGCCGCTATGAGCGACAAGTAATCAAACACTAAAGGAGAAAATGACAATGGGTAAATATGTTATTGCCGGTAACTGGAAGATGAACAAGACCCCCGCCGAGGCTACCGCCCTCATCGAGGCCATCAAGCCTCTGGTGAAGGATGCCGCCTGCGACGTGGTGGTGGGCGTTCCTTTCATTGATATTCCCGCCGCTCTGGAGGCCACCAAGGGCTCCAACATCGGTGTGGCCGCCCAGAATTGCTACTGGGAAAAATCCGGTGCTTTCACCGGTGAGATTGCCGCCGATATGCTCCGTGAGATGGGCGTCGGCTATGTCATCCTGGGCCACAGTGAGCGCCGCACCTATTTTGGTGATACCGATGCCACCGTTGCCAAGCGGGTGCGTGGCGCCATCGATGCCGGTCTGACCGCCATCCTGTGCGTGGGCGAATATCTGGAGCAGCGTGAGCAGGGCATCACCGCCGAGGTGGTGGCCATGCAGACCAAGATCGCTCTGGAGGGCGTATCCGAGGCGGAACTGAGCCAGATCATCATCGCCTATGAGCCTGTGTGGGCTATCGGCACCGGCAAGACTGCCACCGCCGAGCAGGCCAACGAGGTCTGCGCCCAGATCCGTGAGGTTATCGCCGGTCTGTACAATCAAACTGCGGCCGATGCCGTCACTATCCAGTACGGCGGCTCTATGAATGCCGGCAATGCGGCTCAGCTGCTGGCTATGTCCGATGTGGACGGCGGCCTGATCGGCGGCGCCTCCCTTAAGGCTGAGGACTTTGCCACCATCGTTGCGGCGGCGAAATAAGAATTACCACCGACGAGAGGGCGTGTCTTATCCACACGCCCTCTTTTCAAGGAAAGGCGGAACAAACTATGAAAAAACCTTTGACTCTGATTATTATGGACGGTTTCGGTATCAACCCCGATACCTACGGCAACGCCATCGAGGCCGCCGCCACCCCCAACCTGTCCAAGATCTTTGCTGAAAACCCCACCACCCAAATTGGCGCTTCGGGTATGGACGTGGGTCTGCCGGACGGCCAGATGGGTAACAGCGAGGTTGGTCACACCAACATCGGTGCCGGCCGCATCGTGTATCAGGAACTGACCCGCATCACCAAATCCATCCAGGACGGCGATTTCTTCAACAACGAGGCTCTGCTGTCCGCTATGAATGCCGCCAAAAAGCCCGGTGCCGCTCTGCATCTGGCCGGTCTGCTGTCCGACGGCGGTGTTCACAGCCACTTTGACCATTTGGTGGGCATTCTGGAAATGGCCAAAAAGAACGGCGTGGAGAATGTGTTTGTCCATTGCCTGATGGACGGCCGTGATGTCCCCCCCACCTCCGGCAAGGGGTTTGTTGAGCAATTGCAGGCCGAAATGACCCGCATCGGCGTCGGCAAGATCGCTACTGTGATGGGCCGTTACTACGCTATGGACCGGGACAACCGTTGGGAGCGTGTGGAAAAGGCCTATGCCGCTATGGTATACGGCGAGGGCGTACAAAACGCCGACCCGGTTGCCGCTATGGCGGATTCCTATGCCGCTGAGGTCACCGACGAGTTCGTGGTGCCGGTGGTCTGCACCGGTAAAGAGGGCGTCATCAAATCCGGTGATGCAGTCGTCTTCTTCAACTTCCGTCCCGACCGTGCCCGTGAGATCACCCGCACCTTTGTGGATGCAGATTTCAATGGCTTTGAGCGGAAAAACGGCTTCTTCCCCCTCACCTACATCTGTATGACCCAGTACGATGCCACTATGCCCAACGTGGACATCGCTTTCCGGCCCCAGTCCCTGCAGAATACGCTGGGTGAATACCTCAGCGATAAGGGGCTGGCCCAGTTGCGTATTGCTGAGACCGAGAAATACGCCCACGTCACCTTCTTCTTCAATGGCGGCATTGAGAAGGAGTACGCCGGCGAGGACCGGGCGCTGATCAATTCTCCCAAGGTGGCCACCTACGATCTGCAGCCCGAAATGAGCGCCCATCTGGTGTGCGAGGAAGTGTTGGAGCGTATCCGTTCCGGCAAATACGATGTCATCATCCTCAACTATGCCAACTGCGATATGGTGGGTCACACCGGTGTGTTTGAC
>CAYSRL010000184.1:0-2231 GCA_964433515.1 uncultured Ruminococcus sp. | reverse complement strand
GCTGGCGTTGAGCGCCTCTACGGCGGCGGAGAAACCGCCGTTTTGCATCAGCACCGCCACCACTACCGTGACAATACCCACCAGCATAATGATACCCTGAATGAAATCGTTGATGGCGGTGGCCATATATCCGCCGAAGATGACGTACACGCCGGTGAGCACCGCCATCACCACCACAACCACCCAATAGGGGAGGGCAAACACGTTATTGAACAGGCTGGACAGACCGTTGTATAGGGAGGCGGTGTAGGGAATAAGAAACACAAACACAATAAAAGAGGCGACCACTTTCAGGTTTTTAGAACCGTACCGCTTTTCAAAAAAATCCGGCATAGTCTTGGAACCGAGATGCTGGGTCATCACCCGGGTGCGCCGTCCCAGCACCGACCAGGCCAACAGCGAGCCGATAAAGGCGTTGCCCAGCCCGATCCAGGTGGAGGACAGACCGAAGTTCCAGCCAAACTGACCGGCATAGCCCACGAAAATGACGGCGGAAAAATAGGAAGTACCAAAGGCAAAAGCGGTGAGCCAAGGGCCCACGTTTCGTCCTCCCAGCACAAAACTGTCCACGTTGGTGGCGTGTTTTCGACAGGCCAGACCCACACCGATCATCAGCCCGAAAAAGCAAAGGAGCATAGGGATGCTGATGATGGTGGTGGTGGAAAGTGCGGCCAATAGGGGAGGGGTGCCTATAGCGGGGATCTGCAGCGACATAGCGGTCAATCCTTTCTGGTTTTCTGCTTTAAAGCGTGAAATTTGTTGGTAAAACTTTAACACTTTAAAGCGGATATGTCAATAGGTTTTCGCAAACTTGTCGGTATTCTTGGAAATTTCTGAAAAATAGGTGAAAAAGCGGGAAAAACTGCCGGATAAAGGTTGACAATCTCACTTTAAAGTAGTAAAGTATATAGTAGATTTTTCTGTTTTGCGGAGTGTTGTATTATGACTATTGTTCATTTATTAGAGAGAAACGCCCGTGACTATGCCAAAGACATTGCTTTGGTAGAGATCAACCCGGAACAGCCGGAGACCCGCCGTGCCACCTGGCACGAGTTTGAACTGGTGGAGGCCACGCCTCGTGCCCGGCATTACCGCCGGGAGATCACCTGGGAGGTCTTTAACGAAAAGGCCAACCGGCTGGCAAATATGCTGAAACAGAATGGCATTGGCAAGGGCAAGAAGGTGGCCATTCTGCTGATGAACTGCATTGACTGGCTGCCGGTCTATTTTGGGATATTGAAAACGGGTGCCCTGGCGGTGCCGCTCAATTACCGGTATTCCTCCGATGAGATCGATTATTGCCTGGATCTGGCACAGGCGGACGTGCTGATCTTCGGCAACGAGTTTATCGGCCGTGTAGAGGCGGTGGCGGACAAGGTCAGCCGCCGTTGCCATTTGATCTATCTGGGTAGCGGTTGCCCGATGTTTGCGGACGATTACAACGACCTGATTTCCGAGTGCTCCGGTATGTTCCCGGAGTGTACCCTTACCGAGGAGGAGGATGCCGCCATTTATTTCTCCTCCGGCACCACCGGTTTCCCCAAGGCGATTCTGCATAAACACCGCAGTCTGATTCATTCTTGCCGGGTGGAGCAGGCTCACCACGGCCAGACCCGTGAGGATAATTTCCTTTGTATCCCGCCTCTTTACCATACCGGCGCCAAGATGCACTGGTTCGGCAGTCTGCTGGCAGGCTCCAAGGCGGTGATACTCAAGGGCGCCAAGGCAAAACACATACTTACCGCCGCCAGTGAGGAACAATGCACCATCGTGTGGCTGTTGGTGCCGTGGGCCCAGGAGATCCTCAATGCCTTGGATAGCGGAGAGTTGTCTTTGGATGACTACGACCTGAAACGGTGGCGGCTGATGCACATTGGCGCCCAGCCGGTGCCCCAGAGCCTGATCAAACGCTGGCTGGAGTATTTCCCGGATCAGCAGTACGACACCAATTACGGTTTGTCCGAGTCCATTGGTCCCGGTGCGGTGCATCTGGGCGTGGAGAATGTTCACAAGGTGGGTGCCATCGGCGTCCCCGGCTATGGTTGGAAGATCAAGATCGTGGACCCGGATGGTGGCGAGGTGGAGCAGGGCGCTGTGGGCGAGTTGTGTTTACAGGGCCCCGGTGTGATGACCGGCTATTACCGTGACCCGGTCGCCACCGCCGATACGCTGAAGGGGCGTGCTGTGCAGCTATCTGGCAAAGGTTCTGGCTCGTGCAGGCGCCAAGGTTG
>CAYSRL010000183.1:0-2247 GCA_964433515.1 uncultured Ruminococcus sp. | reverse complement strand
TCTCGGCATCCTCGAAGGAGATGGGCTCCATCATCTGGCCGATGGTGCCGTCTGCGAGGATCATGGAGGTCATCAGGTACTTATCTGCAAGGTTGAAGCCCTTGATGGTGAGAGATGCCATCTCCTGCACCGAGGCAGGGGCCAAAACGATCATCCGATAGTCACCGTGACCGCCGCCACGGGTAGCCTGGAAATAATCCGACTGGCTGGGCTGGATACCGCCCAGACCCGGGCCGCCACGCTGGACATTCACCACCAGCGCCGGCAGGTCAGCGCCCGCCAGATAGGACAGCCCCTCTGCCTTCAGCGAAATGCCGGGGCTGGAGGAGGAGGTCATCACACGCTTGCCGGCGGAGGACACACCATACACCATATTGATGGCGGCGACTTCACTCTCCGCCTGCAGAAAACAACCGCCGATCTTGGGCATCTTCTTTGCCATATATGCGGCAATTTCGGTCTGGGGAGTGATGGGATAACCGAAATAGTGGCGGCAACCGGCGCAGATCGCCGCCTCGGCGATGGCCTCGTTGCCCTTCATCAATACCTTTTCTGCCATTTCCCTCACCTCACCTTTCCACCGTAATCACACAGTCGGGGCACATCATCGCACAGGAGGCGCAACCCACGCAGGCGGCCTCGTCGGTCAGTTCTGCGGGGTGATGACCCTTTTTGTTGATCTTGTCCGCCGCCAGATGCAGGATGTGCTTGGGACAGGCGTCCACGCACAGCCCACAGCCTTTGCATCGGTCGGTCTTGAACGTTAATTTTGCCATAGGTCTTCCTTCTTTCTCAAAATGGCTTGTTTTGCTGTAATCTCAAAGGGAACAGATGGGGAATCTGCCCCTCAAGTTCGGTATAAAGGCTCTGTTTCACCGTCGTTGCCACCAAGGGCAGGCCGGTGGCAGCAGCCAATTCGTTGGCATAATCCACGGTCTTCAGCACCACGTCGGCGGTGGTGGCGTCCCCCAGGTTCGAGTTGTTGACGATGCCGGTGAAGCGTAGCCCAGCCGCCGCCTCGATCTCCCTGAGCACCTCCACGGTGGAGGGGATATCCGGGGTGAGGGGGCGATAGCGGTTGACCACCAACCACATTGCATAATCGTCCTCTGCCAGAATGGCAGGAGCCAGACGCCCCAGCACCATCGCACCGCTGTCGTCACCGCCCACGTCCACCACCGCCCGACGGCTTTTGTCGTCGGTGATGGCGTATAGGTCCGGGGGCAAAGAGGGGATATCCACGTTGGAATTGGCAAACCGGGAGCAAATGAGCCGGATGCCGGCCTCCTCAAAGGCGTCGGCGGAATCCAGGGTGCGGAAATAGGGATTCACAATATCCAGATCCGCCACCGTCACCGGTTGCCCCTCCCCTGCCATCGCCAGAGCCAGGTTCACCGCCACATTGGTCTTGCCGGTGCCGTAGTGACCGCAGAGAATGGTGATTCGTTTGTCGGATAACATCCCATCACCTCTTACAACTTGTTGCGCTGGATCTTACCGCTCACCGTCTTGGGCAGGGAATCCTTGAACACCACGATACGGGGATATTTGTAGGGAGCGGTGTGCTCCTTGACGTAGTTCTGGATCTCCTTTTTCAGTTCGTCGGTTCCCTCGGTGCCGGGTACCAGCACAATGCTGGCCTTCACCACCTGGCCACGAACCTCGTCCGGAGCGGCGGACACGCCGCACTCCAACACATAGGGCAGTTCCATGATGACGCTTTCGATCTCAAAGGGCCCGATGCGGTAACCGGAGGACTTGATCACGTCGTCCACACGGCCCACATACCAGAAGAAGCCGTCCTCATCCCGCCAGGCGGTATCGCCGGTGTGGTAATAGCCGTCGTGCCACACCTCGGCGGTTTTGTCGGGGGCGTTGTAGTATTCGGTGAACAGGCCGCAGGGAGCGCCCTCTTTCACGTTGACCACGATCTCGCCCACCTCGCCGGTGGGAACCGGGTTGCCGTCGGTGTCCACCAACTCCACATTGTAAATGGGAGCCGGCTTACCCATAGAACCGATCTTATGAGAAGCGCCCACCATATTGCCGATGATCATAGTGCTCTCGGTCTGGCCGAAGCCCTCAATGATCTGCAGGCCGGTGGCCTTTTCGAATTGGCGGTACACCTCCGGGTTCAGCGCCTCGCCGGCGGTGGTCATATGTTTAACGGAAGAGAAATCGTATTTGGAGATATCCTGTTTGATCATCATTCTCAGCATCGTGGGCGGTGCACAGAAGGTGGTGATG
>CAYSRL010000182.1:0-2266 GCA_964433515.1 uncultured Ruminococcus sp. | reverse complement strand
TTGCACACCGCACCAGTATATCTTGCCATAACAATATACCTCCTATCAATCAGACACGACGGCGCTTGGGAGGACGGCAACCATTGTGGGGGACGGGGGTAACGTCCTTGATCATGGTGACATCCAGACCGGCGGCCTGCAGAGCACGGATGGCGGCTTCACGGCCGGCACCGGGGCCCTTAACGTACACTTCAACGGTCTTCAGACCGTGCTCCATAGCAGCCTTGGCAGCCGTCTCAGCGGCGGTCTGAGCTGCATAAGGGGTGGACTTACGGGAGCCCCGGAAGCCCAACTCACCGGCGCTGGCCCAGGACAGAGCGTTGCCCTGCAGGTCGGTGATGGTGACGATGGTGTTGTTGAACGTGGACTGGATATGGGCGGCGCCACGTTCAATGTTCTTGCGTTCTTTGCGACGGCGGGTTGCACCCTTACGTGCAGTAGTCTTGGCAGCCATTGTATATCCCTCCTACTTATTTCTTCTTGTTGGCGATGGTCTTCTTGGGACCCTTGCGGGTACGGGCGTTGGTCTTGGACCGCTGGCCACGCACCGGCAGGCCCTTGCGATGACGCAGGCCACGGTAGCTTCCGATTTCGATCAGGCGCTTGATATCGAACGCAACGGTACGGCGCAGGTCGCCCTCCACCACATAGTTGTGGTCGATATGCTCACGCAGCTTGGACACCTCGTCCTCGGTCAGGTCCCGCACACGGGTGTCGGGATTGATACCGGTAGCGGCCAGAATGTCGTTGGCAGACTTGCGGCCGATACCGTAGATGTAAGTCAGGCCGATCTCCACACGCTTGTCACGGGGCAGATCGACACCAGCAATACGTGCCATAGTAGTTTCCTTCCTTTCTGTCTTATGGGCGGATTAGCCCTGACGCTGCTTGTGCTTGGGGTTCTCGCAGATCACCATAATGCGGCCTTTGCGCTTGATGACCTTGCACTTCTCGCAGATTTTCTTCACAGAAGGTCTGACTTTCATAAAGAATACCTCCTTCGTGCTGTTGCACGGTTCGTTTGTGTCGGAACGTAACGTCCCTCTTATTTCGTACGCCAAGTAATGCGGCCCTTGGTCAGGTCGTAGGGACTCATCTCTACGGTGACCTTATCGCCGGGCAGGATGCGGATGTAGTTCATACGCAGTTTGCCGGAAATATGAGCCAGAATCTTGTGGCCATTGGCCAGTTCAACCTGGAATGTGGCGTTGGGGAGAGCCTCCACCACGACGCCTTCCAGTTCGATCACATCGTTCTTCGACATAATTTACCTCCCTAATGTGCGTGGCACCGGTTCGTGTGTGTTACAATTTGCCGTCCGGGTCGGTCATAATGACCGGGCCGTCGGGGGTGATTGCAACCGTATGCTCAAAGTGTGCGGACAGACGGCCGTCTTTGGTGACCGTTGTCCATCCGTCCCCAAGAATACTCACCTCATGGGTGCCGGCATTGACCATCGGTTCGATGGCCAGGGTCATACCCGGAACAAGCTTTGTGCCTCTGCCGGGCGTGCCGAAATTGGGTACGCTGGGATCTTCGTGTAGATTCGTGCCTACTCCGTGGCCGACGAACTGCCGTACCACCGAGTAACCACGCATCTCGACATACCGCTGTACCGCAGCGCCGATATCCCCCACCCGGTTGCCTGCGGCGGCCATCTTGATGCCCTCATACAGACTCTCTCGGGTGGCGTCCATCAACGCCTGGGCCTCACGGGAGATCTTGCCCGCCCCAAAGGTGGCGGCGTTATCGCCGTGAAAGCCGTGGATGACGGCGCCGGTGTCAATGCTGACAATGTCGCCCTCACGAATAATGCGGTTGCCGGGTATGCCGTGGATAACCTCGTCGTTGACCGAGATGCAGGCGCTGCCGGGGAATCCGCCGTAACCGAGGAAGTTGGGCTTGGCTCCCATACTCTCGATATACCGGCGAATGATGCGGTCGATCTCACCGGTGGTGACACCGGGCTGGACCGCCTCGCCGCCCAGTTTCAGCGCTCTTGCCGAGATGATGCAGGCCTCCCGCATCAATTTCAAATCCCGGCTGCTCTTGATACTAATCATACTCAGCCTTTCAGCAGCTGCAGGGTCTCCTCAGCGATCTCCTGGATGCCCTTCTGGCCATCCACCACCAGCAGTTTGCCGGCGGCCGCATAATAGTCCCGCAGGGGTTCGGTCTGAGCGTGATAGACGTGCAAGCGCTCCTGCACGGTCTCGGGTTGGTCGTCCTTGCGCTGAACGAGGGTGCTGCCACAACGGTCGCACAC
>CAYSRL010000181.1:0-2334 GCA_964433515.1 uncultured Ruminococcus sp. | reverse complement strand
GCGTCAAGGCGGCAAACAGACCTGCCGGGCCGCTTCCCACCACCACCGGCGCTGGGTCGGGCTTGATGGCGGGGGCAGGAAGCACATAGGGGATCTCCTCAACCCTGGTCACATTCCCTTTAGCCCTCCTCAGGGCTTTCTCTTCATTCTCCACCGTCACGTCCAACGTGACGGTGAAATGCACGTCTTCTTTTTTGCGGGCATCCACCGACCGCCGCCGCAAACGGCAACGGAGCACCGGCACGCCCAATAACGTGGCGGCCCGCCGGGACAGGTCCTCCTCCGTATAGGAAAGGGGCAATTTCACCCCGGTTATCCGCAGCATACCGCCACCTCCTTACAGTCGTTTTGAAATGCTCTCCGCCGCCACATAGGCAGAGGACCAGGCAAACTGCAGGTTATAACCGCCGCAGTTGCCGTCCACATCCAACACCTCACCGGCGGCATACACCCCCGGCAAACGCTTGATCTCCAGCGTTTGCCCGTCCACCTCGGCGGCATCCACACCGCCGGCGGTGACCTGCGCCCCGCCAAAGCCTTGGGTTCCGGTCACCGGCAGACACCAATCCTTGAGGGTGTCCGCAATCCGGGCCGCCTCCTCCGTTGTGAGGCTGTCTGCCGGGCGGGTCAGGGGGAGCACCCCCGCCACCCGGAGCACCGTCTGACCCACCCGCTTGTGGGTCAGACCGGTCAGCAGATCCTCCAGCGTCCGTCCCAGCAGATGGCTCCGCTCAATAATGCGGGCGGTCAGATCCGCTTTGTTCCACGTGGGGAGCAGATCCAGATGGGCGGTCATTTCGCCCTTTTTCTGCCGCTCCCAGTCACCCACCGGGCGGGAGATCTGCATCACCGCCGGCCCGGACAGACCGTAATCGGTGAACAACACCTCACCGGTGTTCTGGGCCAGTTCCTTTCCATCCAGACGCAGCCGCAGGGTGGCCTCCACCCGGATGCCCTTCACCGACCGGACAAAATCCGTGGCGGTGCGCAACTGGACGATGGAGGGGAACAGAGGGGTCTTCCGACAACCCAGGTCGGTCAATAGCCGATAGCCCTCGGCACTGCCGCCCAGAGCCGGCGCCGCCGCACCGCCCACCGTCACCAGCACGTAAGGGGCGGTATGGGATTCCTCCCCCACCTGCACCGTCCAGCCGGTTTTGTTCTTTATAAGGCGGTCTGCTTTTTTCTCGCACAAAATGGTGACCCCCTGCGCCTCGGCGGTGAGCCGCAAAGCGTCCAGCACCGCTCCCGCCTGCTCCGAGGCGGGATACACTTTGCCATCCTCCCGGGTTACACAATCCACACCGATGGAGGTGAAAAACGCCATTGTTTGCGGTATTGTAAGCGCTTCCAACACCTTTTTCGCCAACCGGGGTGCACCGTGGTAATCGGCGGCGGTGGCGGTGACGTTGGTCAGATTGCAGGTGCCGTTGCCGGTGGCCAATAGTTTCTTGCCCACCCGGGGATTCTTCTCCAGAACCAGCACCCGGCATCCGGGCTTTTTCCGGGTCAAAAAGACGGAGGCCGCCAAACCGGCGGCACCCCCTCCAATAACGATCAGGTCGTAGGACATATTATCCTCTCCTTGCCAACATCTTAAGGGCATCCCGCACCAGCGCCTCCACCGGCAGGGCACTGTCCAGTTTGCCTACGGCGGCGGATGCCTCGCCGGGGGTAAAGCCCAACACGGTCAGCGCCTCCACCGCCTGCGCCGCATTGGAAGAGGCGGACACCGCCACCGAAGCGGGCAGGTCAATGCCGCCGGAACCGGAGACGGTCAGACCGCCCCCCACCTTGTCCTTCAGTTCCAGCACAATGCGCTGGGCCAGTTTGGGGCCCACGCCGGAGGCCTTGGTCAGCGCCTTATGGTCCCCGGAGGCCACCGCCAGAGCCACCCGCTCCGGGGTCAGTTCGGACAGGATGGACAGACCCACCTTGGGGCCCACGCCGGAAATGGCGGTGAGCATCTTAAAGCAGTTCAGTTCCCCCTGGTCGGCAAAGCCGAACAGTTCGATGGCATCCTCCCGGACGTTCATATAGGTATACAGCATCGCCTCACCGCCGATGGCCGGCAGTTGACGGGCGGTATTCATCGTGATCTGCAGGCGGAAACCCACGCCGCCGCAACACACCACCGCCATTTTCGGCTCCAGGTGGATGAGTTCTCCTTTGACACTATACAGCATCTTAAATCTCTCCTCTCAACAGAGATTGTTTCAGCGCCGTGCCGCCGTATTGGGCATGGCAGATGGCGATCGCCAGCGCATCGGCGGTATCGTCCGGCTTGGGCACCGCTTTGAGCCGCAGCAGGCGCTTGGTCATCTCCATCACCTG
>CAYSRL010000180.1:0-2373 GCA_964433515.1 uncultured Ruminococcus sp. | reverse complement strand
TCGCTGTTATATGGCAGATGTTATGGATATGAACCCTTTTGAAGATGTTAAGGGACACGAGGGTGACGTGCTGATCGTTCACGGAACGGCAGACAAGATCGTAAATATCAAATATGCAGAGCAAGCCTTTGATACATATAAAAATGAGCCGTATGAGCGTAAGGTTGAGTATTATACCATTGAAGGCGGAGCCCATATGTTTTCAAAAAAGCACGATGTGTTTGCAATGAACTACCTTAAACAATTTTTGAAATAAACGGAGTCGTGATAGTATGCTGAAAATTTTGATTGCTGAAGATGACCGTGAACTGCGCCGATTGTTCGCTCACGTGCTCATTAAAAACGGATATACCGTGAAAGAGGTCGCCAACGGCAAAGAAGCCTTGGATGCTATGGATGGAGATTATTACGATCTTATCATTTCCGACGTTATGATGCCGGTAATGGACGGCTATGAATTTGTCCGTATGCTCCGAGACGCCGGAAACAACACGCCTGTGCTGATGATCACCGCCAAAGACGCCTTTGACGATATGCGGCTCGGGTTTCTTTCCGGCTCGGACGACTATATGATCAAACCGGTCAACGTCAACGAAATGGTCTTGCGGGTCGGGGCGCTCCTTCGCCGTGCGCAGATGATAAACGAGCGCAAACAGACCGTCGGCAACACCGTTTTAGAGTGCGACACCTTCACCGTTACAACGAATGGCGAGGTCGTATCTCTGCCCCAAAAAGAGTTTATGCTGCTCTATAAAATGGCATCCTATCCCGGCCGCATCTTCACCCGGCAGCAACTGATGGATGACGTGTGGGGTTACGATACCGAAAGCGATTCGCACACGGTGGACGTACACATCGGCAGACTGCGTGACCGTTTCCGTGATAACCCCGATTTTAAGATCGTAACGATGCGTGGCGTCGGATATAAGGTGGTCAAATTATGAAAGAACGGGACAGTTTCCAAACACTGCGAAAACAAGAGATACGGTTCAGTCTAAGAACCCGCCTCACGACCCTTGTGGGCGCCGTCGTCCTTGTCAGCATTTTGTGCGCTTTCGGCCTCTCCAAATTGCTGGAATGGCTGCTTCCGTTTTCCACAGGCATACCGCTTCTCATTCAGTTAAATATTTTCAGTTTGGCCGTGGCGACGGTTGCAACCCATTTTCTATCCAAAATGTTTTTTGACCCGATCAAAGAACTGCGGGGCGGAATGCAGAAAATAGCGGACGGCCGGTTTGATACACGGCTGGACACAAAATCCTCGTCCAAAGAGATCCAGGAAGTGTTTGCCGGCTTTAATATGATGGCCCGGGAACTGGAGTCTACGGAGATCTTGCAGACCGATTTTGTTTCCAACGTTTCCCACGAATTCAAAACACCCATCAACGCCATCGAAGGCTATACGATGCTGTTGCAAAGCACGGACAATATTGACGAGGTGGAAAACGAATACATCGAAAAGATCCTGTTTAACACCCAGCGTCTTTCTTCCCTTGTCAGCAGCATTTTGCTTCTGTCCAAACTGGAAAACCAAGCCATTCAGACCAATCAGGAACGGTATGGGCTGGACGAGCAGATCCGTGAGGATATATTGGCGCTGGAGTATGCCTGGGAGCCGAAAAACATCGAGTTTGACGTGGATCTAGACACGGTCATCTATCTTGGAAACAAAGCCATTATGCACCACGTCTGGAGCAATCTGTTAAGCAACGCCGTCAAGTTCAGCCCCGACGGCGGAACGATCAAAATGCGCCTATACAAAAAGCAGGAACAGATCCTTTTTTCCATCCAGGATCAAGGCCCCGGCCTTACGGAAGAAGCCCAGAAGCACCTGTTTGATAAATTCTATCAGGCAGACACCTCCCACAAGGAGGAGGGCAACGGCTTGGGCCTTGCCCTTGTGAAAAACATTCTGGCTCTCTGCGGCGGCGAGATATCGGCAGAAAACGTTGCCGACGGCGGGTGCCGGTTTACGGTGACCCTGCCGGTTTAAACCCGCATACCGGGTCTTAACAAATACCCCCCCCCGCACAGCCGAATTTTTCGCTGACAGGAAAGAAAACCTCCCATAGGGGCACACTCCGTAAAGAGGGTGCTGCTATGGGAGGTTCCTTTTTTGACATTTACTGCACGGCCTTTGTGGCGGCGTGGAGTTTGGCGTAAAAACCGCCCTTATCCAGCAATTCCTGGTGGGTGCCGATCTCCTGGATCCCCTCCGAGTCGATATAGGCGATCAGGTCGGCGTTGCGGATGGTGGACAGGCGATGGGCGATCACCAGGGTGGTGCGTCCCACCGACAGTTTTTCCAGCGCCGCCTGAATGTGGGCCTCGGTGACGGTATCCAGCGCCGAGGTGGCCTCATCCAACAGCAGA
>CAYSRL010000179.1:0-2377 GCA_964433515.1 uncultured Ruminococcus sp. | reverse complement strand
CCCACACACAACGCCGCCCACAAACACACCACCGGCACATACAGGTACAGGCTGAAGAACCGACCTGCCCCGGAACCGTTATCAACCTCAACACGAAGTATGAATAAGCCAACGGCACACACCACCGAGAGGATCCAACCGCCGAAAAAGCCTTCCCAGCTTTTCTTGGGGCTGATATTCGGTGCCATCTTATGTTTTCCCAAAAAGGTGCCGACAAAATAAGCCCCGGTATCGCTGATCCACGCAATGAGAAACACCAGGATCAACAGCCACAGTCCGTGATTGAACATCTCACGAAGCATCACCATACAGCCAAAGCCCACGGCCGGATACAGCGTCAGCAAATAACCGTAGCAGGCATCGTTGACGGTCATCGTTTTGCGGCTAAAGAGATACACCACCGCCGTAAACACACCGTAAACCATCGGCAACGCCAGCAGGATCAACAGCAATTGCTTTATTTCATCATTCACATATAACAGATTCTCGGTCAGTCTTCTCCGCACATAATACATCAGCATAACAGCAGCAGCAGAAAACAGCATACCGCCAATGACCTGCACCAGATTTTTCACCCTGCCGGTGTTATAAAGCAGTTCCCACACGGCAATCGCCGACAAAGCCGCCGCCACCGCCGCCAAAACCACGGTATACGGACAGATCAACACACCAACCAGCACAGCAATACCTATCACTGCCGACACAATACGTACTATCACGTTTTTCACTCCTTTATATTCGTCATACACCGCCAAAACGGCGGTCACGACGGGCATATTCCTCAAAGGCACGGTCCAGATCCTGCTCGGTAAAATCCGGCCACAGCACATCCATAAACACATACTCCGCATAGGCTGACTGCCAAATCAGGAAGTTGGACAGCCGATATTCCCCACTGGGCCGTAAGATCAGATCCACCGGCGGCTGGTCCCCGGTATACAAGGTCTGTTCCAACATCTCCTCGGTGATGGCAGAGGGGTCCAGTTCACCCGCAACAGCCTTTGCCGCCAGTTTTTGTGCGGCGGCGGTAATCTCCTGCTGACCGCCGTAGTTAAGGGCAATATTGAGGGTCATACCGGTCTTCTGAGCGGTTGCCCGCTCTGCCTCATCAATGAGTTCCCGGATATCCTCTGCCAATTCTTCCCGGTTGCCGATAAAGCGGACCACGATGTTCTCTTGCTGAAAATCCGCCAAAGATTCCTTAAGATACTGGCGCAACAGATCCATAATGGCGTCCACTTCTTCCTGCGGACGCCGCCAATTTTCGGTAGAAAAGGCGTAAACCGTTAGATATTGCACCCCGCATTTCTGGCAATACTTGGTGATTTTGCGAAACACCTGAGCACCGGTCACGTGCCCCGCCTGTCGGGGCAGTCCCCGCTTTTTAGCCCAGCGTCCGTTTCCATCCATAATGATGCCCAGATTCACCGGGATCTTACGAGGCGGTGCGGTCGTCTTCTTCTTTCGTCCGAACATAGGTATGCCCCCTTTATGTCGGTATTGTATACCCAAAAGAGTACGAAAAGCCTTCGCCGCTTTTGCGGCGAAGACCTGTTCGTACGTCATTAGATTTCCATAATTTCCTTTTGCTTATCCTCAGCCATTTTGTCCGCCTCTTTGGTGAAGCGGTCGGTCTGATCCTGCATCTTCTTTTCAGCCGTTTTCAAGTCGTCCTCGGTAATTTCGGATTTTTTCTTCATATCCTTCAGTTTATCCATCGCATCCCGGCGGATGGAACGGATAGCCACCTTGCACTCCTCGGACAGACGGCCGATCTCTTTGGTCAGATCACGGCGGCGCTCCTCGGTCATAGGCGGGAAGATCAGACGGATGGCGGTGCCGTCATTCTGGGGGTTGATGCCCACATCCGACATCAAAATAGCCCGCTCGATCAAACTCAGGGTGGACTTATCCCACGGGGTGATCAGCAAACAGCGAGGTTCCGGAACGGAAATAGCCGCCATCTGGTTGATGGGGGTGGGACAGCCATAGTAGTCGGCGGAAATCCGGTCCAGAACGCCGGGGTTGGCACGGCCGGCACGGATAGAGCCAAACTCAGCCGCCAGATTATTCAGGCTCTTATTCATTTTTTCTTCGGCTTTGGCAAAAATCTCATTCATAGCGATTTCTCCTTATCTAATCGTAATCAGTCAACCACCGTACCGATGGTCTCGCCACGGACAGCACGCACAATATTCTCCGGATCCTCCAGATTAAACACCAACAGAGAGATGCCATTGTCACGGCAGAGAGTAGCGGCGGTGGAATCCATCACCTGCAGGTTCTTGGTCAGCACGTCGGTATAGGTCAAGTGATCATACTTGACCGCATCGGGATTCTTGTGGGGGTCGCTGTCGTAGATGCCATCCACCATACT
>CAYSRL010000178.1:0-2377 GCA_964433515.1 uncultured Ruminococcus sp. | reverse complement strand
GACGGCCGTGGCAACTACAATATGGGCCTGAAGGAGCAGTTGATCTTCCCCGAGATCGACTACGATAAGATCGACAAGGTGCGTGGCATGGACCTGTGTTTTGTCACCACCGCTAACACCGACGAAGAAGCACGTGAGCTGCTCACTCTGATGGGCGCTCCCTTTGCGAAGTAAGGAGGAGTAAAAAATGGCAAAAACGTCTATGAAACTGAAGCAGCAGGCGACGCCCAAGTACTCCACCCGTGCGTACAACCGCTGCAAGATCTGCGGCCGTCCCCACGCCTATCTGCGTCGGTATGGCATCTGCCGCATTTGCTTCCGTGAGTTGGCCTATAAGGGCCAGATCCCGGGCGTGAAGAAAGCAAGCTGGTAAGCAATAGCTAAAAATAATAGGAGGTTGAGGTTATGCAAATTTCTGATGTTATCGCCGATATGCTGACCCGGATTCGCAATGCGAACTCTGCCAAGCATGAGACGGTGGATATTCCCGCTTCCAACATGAAGAAGGCTATTGCCCAGATTCTTGTTGACGAGGGATATGTCAAAGAGTACAAAGTCATCGAAGATGGCAAACAGGGCATCATCCGGATCGCTCTGAAATATCAGGGTGCTTCCCGCACCCCCGTTCTGCAGGGCCTGCGCCGTGTGTCCAAGCCCGGTCTGCGTATCTACTCCAGCAGTGAGGATATGCCCCGGGTGATGAAGGGCATCGGCACCGCCATCGTTTCCACCTCTAAGGGCGTTATGACCGACAAGGCTGCCCGCAAAGAGAACGTGGGCGGCGAAGTCCTGGCATTCATTTGGTAAGGGGGTAGAAGAATATGTCTAGAATTGGTCGTAAACCTATCGCTATCCCCGCCGGTGTGGAGGTCAAGGTGGACAACGGTCTGGTGACCGTCAAGGGCCCCAAGGGCACCCTGTCCCAGAAGATCAACCCCATCATCTCCGTTGAGGTCAACGGCAACGAGATCAACGTTACCCGTCCCAACGACGAGAAAGAGGCCCGCTCTCTGCACGGTCTGTCCCGCACCCTGATCAACAATATGGTGGTCGGTGTTACCGAAGGCTACAAGAAGGAGCTGGAGGTCAACGGTGTCGGTTACCGTGTGCAGAAACAGGGCGACACCCTGGTTATGAACCTGGGCTACAGCCATCAGGTGTTTGTTAAGGAGATTCCCGGCATCACCATCGAGGCCCCCGGTCCCAACCAGATCATCATTTCCGGCGCCGACAAGCAGCTGGTTGGTCAGTTTGCCGCCGAGGTCCGTGAGAAGAGACCGCCCGAGCCGTATAAGGGCAAGGGCATCAAGTACACCACCGAGCACATCCGCCGCAAGGAAGGTAAGGCCGGCGGTAAGGGCAAGAAATAAGGGAGGAGTGAATAGTTATGGTGAGCAAAAAAGACCGTAATGCAGCCCGTCTGCATCGCCACAAGCGTGTGCGTGGTAAAATCAGCGGCACCGCTGAGCGCCCCCG
This sequence comes from uncultured Ruminococcus sp., assembly GCA_964433515.1. GTDB lineage: Bacteria > Bacillota > Clostridia > Oscillospirales > Acutalibacteraceae > UBA5905. The sequence continues at coordinate 901 of CAYSRL010000178.1, read as the reverse complement.
TCTCGCTGTGTATCGCTCTCTGAATCACATCTCCGCCCAGGTGATCGATGATGTCAAGGGAGTGACCCTGGTCGCCGCCTCCTCTACGGAGAAGGATTTCGGTATGACCGGTGGTAACAAGGCTGCCGCCCGCAAGGTCGGCGAGCTGATCGCTAACCGCGCCGCCGATAAGGGCATCACCGAGGTCGTTTTCGACCGCGGCGGCTATGTCTACCACGGCCGTGTGCAAGAGCTGGCCGAAGGCGCCCGTGAGGGCGGCCTCAAGTTCTAAGGAAAGGGAGGAATACACTTTGGCCAGAAGAGAAGAAATTGTCAGCGAATACAAAGAGACCGTGGTTGCCATTAACCGTGTCAGCAAGACCGTTAAGGGTGGCCGTGTTATGAAATTCGCCGCCCTGGTCGTCGTCGGCGACGGCAAGGGCACCGTGGGCTTCGGCACCGGCAAGGCCGGCGAGGTCCCGGACGCTATCCGTAAAGGCATCGAGGATGCCAAGAAGAATCTGGTGAAGATTTCCCTGAAGGGCAGCACCATCCCCCACGAGGTGATTGGTAAGTTCGGCGCCGGCGAGGTTCTGATGAAGCCCGCCGCCCCCGGTACCGGTATCATTGCCGGTGGTACCGTCCGTGCCGTGGCTGAGGCCGCCGGCATCAAGGATATCCGTGCCAAGGCTCTGCGTTCCAACAACCCCTATAACGTTGTGAACGCTACTATGTGCGGTCTGAAGCAGCTGCGTACTGCCGAAGAGGCCGCCGCCACCCGTGGCAAGTCCGCTCAGGACATCTTAGGTTAAGGAGGACTGGACAATGGCTACTAAGAAAGTGAAAACCATCCAGGTTAAGCTGGTCAAGAGCCTCATCGGCTGCAAGAAGGACCAGATCGCCACTGCCGAGTCCCTGGGCC
>CAYSRL010000177.1:0-2500 GCA_964433515.1 uncultured Ruminococcus sp. | reverse complement strand
TGTACCATTTGGTGGATCACATCTGGATCGTGGACTCCAAGGGACGTCTGCTGATACAACAGCGCAACCCGGATCTGAAACTGATGCCGGGCGTATGGGCGGCCAACAGCGGCAGCGCCCAGGCCGGCGAAGACAGCGAGAGTGCCGCCCGCCGGGAACTGTTTGAGGAACTGAGCATCCGCACCGCACCGGGCGAATTGGTATACGGCGGACGGATGCGCCGCCGCAACTCCTTCACCGATCTGTGGATCCTCTACCGGGACATCGACATTTCCTCCCTGCGCCTTCAGCAGGAGGAGGTGGCGCAGGCCAAATGGGTCACCGTCGAAGAACTGATCGGGATGCTGGGGGATCGGTCTTTCCACCACTACGGCACCGCCTATTTCCAGTTTGTGTTCCGTGCCATAGAGCGGGGCCGCCGCACCCTGTATATTGCCGATCTGGACGGCACCCTGCTCCAGAACGACCAGACCTTGTCCGACCATACCGTCGAGACCGTCAACCGGCTTATAAGCCGGGGTATGATGGTGTCGGTGGCCACCGCCCGGGGCACCATCGGGGTGCAGTTGGTGGAGCTTTCCCGCCTGCATTTCCGGGTTCCCATCGTGATGCTGGGCGGCGTGCTGCTGTACGACCTATACCGTCATCGGATCCTCCACAGTTGCGAGATGTCCTCCGGGACGGTTTCCGCTATTTTACAGGCTTTCCGCACCCAGGGGCGGTATCCCCAGTTATACCGCCGCCGGGGCAACGAGGTGCACATTTTCTACACCGATCTCACCCCGGAAGAGGAATCTTTTATCCACCGCACCGACCGTCAGGGTCACACCTTTGAGCGTTTTTACCACCGGGTCCCCTATCTCAAAAATACCCCGGCGATCTTCTTCAGTTGCCAGGGCACTCGTGCCGTGCAAGAGGAGATGGCCGCCCGTCTGGAGCGTATTCCCGGCATCCGGGTGATGCTGTATGCCGACACCTACCACGAGGATAACTGGTTTCTGGAGATCTGCCGGGACGACGCCGACAAGGGCTATGGCGCCCGCCGTCTGTGCCAGAGGGTGGGTGCGGACCGCATCGTCGCCTTTGGCGACAACCACAACGACATCCCCCTGTTCCGGGCGGCGGACCTGGCTTTGTGCGTGGCCAACGGCTCGGACGAGGCCAAGGCGGTGGCCGACCGGGTCATCGGCGCCAACACCGAAGAGGGTGTGGCGGACTATCTCCACGCAATCTATAACCGAAGGGTGTGATTTTCCGTGCTGAGTCAATGGCTCTGCCGAAAATTTGTAAAAGATCACGACCATATCACCGACCCGGCGGTGCGCCTGTCCTACGGACGTCTGGCGGGTGTCACCGGCATCGTGTGCAACCTGCTGCTGTGCGGGTTTAAGATGCTGGCCGGCTTTTTGGCGGGCAGTCTGGCGATGGTGGCCGACGCCTTTAATAACCTGTCGGATGCGGGCTCGGCGGTGGTGACGCTGGTGGGCTTCAAACTGGCCAGCGCACCCCCGGACAAAGACCATCCTTTCGGTCACGGCCGGATGGAATACCTGTCGGCGATGGCCGTGGCGGTGCTGATCATCATCGCCGGTGTGGAACTGGCCACCTCGGCGGTGGATAAGATCCTGCACCCCGGCGACGCCCAGTTCAGCCTGGTTTCCGCCATGATTTTGGCGGTGTCCATCGGCGTCAAACTGTGGATGGCGCTGTTTCACCGTCATATCGGCGGCCTCATCCATTCCGACGCCCTGTCTGCCGCCGGCACCGACAGCCGCAACGACGTGATCTGCACCTCGGTGGTGCTGGTGTCCTCGGTGGTGGGGTATTACACCAACGTCTCTCTGGATGGCTATGTGGGTATTGCGGTGGCGATGTTTGTGGTGTGGTCCGGCTTTACGGTGATCCGGGATACCGTGTCCCCCTTGCTGGGCCAGGCTCCCGACCCGGAACTGGTGGAAAACATCCGTGCCACCGTGATGGCCTATGACGGGGTGGTGGGCATCCACGATATGATCGTCCACGATTACGGCCCCGGGCGGGTGATCGCCTCGCTTCACGCCGAGGTGCCGGAAGACCAGCCCATCAGCAAGAGCCACGATATCATCGACAATATTGAGATGGAACTGATGGAAAAATTCCATATTCTCACCTGCATCCATATGGATCCGGTGGACACCGATAACCCCGAGACCCTGCGGCTCAAAAAGATGGCGATGGATCTGATGCACGGCATTGATGAGAGCCTGACCCTTCACGATTTCCGGGTGGTGAGCGGTGACACCCACACCAATCTGCTGTTTGACCTGGTGGTGCCCCACACCTGCAAAGAACCGGAGGAGATCGCCCAACGGATGCGGGAGGCGGTCCACGAGGCAGACCCCAAACTGTTCGCCGTGATCAAGGTGGAATACAGTTATACATAACCGGTAAAAAGGCAGAGGAGTCCGTGAGGCACCCTCCGTAAGGAAGGTGCCTCAGTTATATTCGCCTGACGGCGAGT
>CAYSRL010000176.1:0-2513 GCA_964433515.1 uncultured Ruminococcus sp. | reverse complement strand
ATGGTGTAACTGGTGTTGGGGTCCACCGCAATGGTCTGGATGGCACCCTCGGCCCAGGTGCCGGGGTTGGTCAGCTGCAGAGCGTAACTGCCGCCGTGGGCGTCGGTGACGATGGCGTGGGTGCCGGAATTGAAGGCCCAGCCCTCCTCGCCGTCCTCAAAGTCGCCGTTGACCAGGCCGGAGACCGTTTCCTTTTTATACATATACACATCGTCCACCGTATAGGCGGCAGAGGTGGAGACACCCATCAGGGATACCAGCACCTGGGTGTAACTGCCGGAGTTAAACTCCAGAGTCGTCTGGGTCCAGGAGGAACCGCTGGGCAGAGAGACTTGCTTGATGTTGGTGGTGTCGGCACCATCCTTGACCAGCAAGGAGGTGGAAACCACATCCTTGGACCAGACCTCGATGACGTAGTCGGTGTTGGCCTCCACGTTGACCAACTGACGCACGTGCGTATAATTGCCGGCGGTCACCTTCATAGCGAACAGGCTGTCACGGCCGCTAACCATCTCCACGGTGTTGCTGCCCCACAGGTTTTCCCAACCGTTGGAGGTGCCCACCTCAAAGTCGCCGTTGGTGATATAGCCGTCGTAAGAGGGATCGGTGGGGATCTCCACACTCTCGCCCACCTCATAGAAGCAGATGTTGTCGATGGTGGCCACACCGCCCAGATCCACCACGCACAGACCCAACTGGTCATACTTACCGGAACTGATACGGCCCTGATAGGTCTTGGTGCCGGTAGAGGACAGGGACACCGAGGCCACCTCGTTGGGCAGCGACTTGGAATTATCCAGCACCACCACACGGCCGGAGCCGGCGGTGGTCACCTTGACGTCAAAGGACACATAATAATCGGTGCCCGGCTTCACGTCGATCCACTTGGTGTAGCGGACACCCGAGGGATCGGAGGAAGCGGTGTATTTCAGCGCACCGGAGGCGATGCTCATAAAGCCCTGCTTATAGCCGGCGCCGGCGCTCCAGTAAGAACTGTTGCTCACGGTGGGATCCTCCACCGCATTGGTGGCGGTGGCAGACAGATCCTCCCACGTGCTGGAGGTCAGAGCGGCGGCAGACTCGCCGTTTTCATATTTCTTGCCGTTGGCAGACTCATACAGCGCCATATCGTCCAGCCACATCTGACTGGAATAGCCGTACAGGGCGATGGTGGCGGTGGTGGAGTCGCCGGTGTTGAAACTCACCGAGCGCAGGTGCCACTCGTCATCCCAGGCGGTGGGATAGATCTGCATGGTCTCACGGGAGGCACGGGGATAGGAGCGGAAATACTCCCAATAGAACATAAACTTGCCGGTGTCGGGGTCGATGACACCCACCGAGGCCATACCCTTGTTATCGTCCGCCAGATAAGCGCCCTTGATCCAGGTGGAGAAGGTGTACTCGGTGTTGGCGGTCAGGCCGGTAACGGTGAAGGTATACCAGCCCACGGTGCTGTTGGCGGAGGTGTCGAAATACAGGGAGTTGCTGCCCTCGGGGGCGGTGGAATCGCTCACCACCTGGGCATACTGCAGGAAGGAAGCGTTGTTCCACTGACCGGAGGTGGTCTCGAAGCCGCCGTTGGTGATGAGATTGCTGCCGCTCAGGGGACGGTTCTTCTCCACGCCGAAGGCGGTCAGTTTGGCATCACTCTGGGTCAGGCTGGAGGTGATGTAATACTTGCCCTTGGTATAGGTGGGGGCGGTATAGGTCTTTTTATAAGCCGTGTCGGCACCCGCCAGGTTGTTGGGCTCAGAGGTGACGGTGTTGGTGCCGTCGGAGGCAATGATGCGGTAGCAATAACCGCTGGTGGGACGGGTGGTGGAGTCGGTATAGCGACCCACCAGATAGGCGTCCACATAGTCGGACTGGGCCACGTTGGTCACCAGGTTTGTCCAGGTGGAGCCGCCGTCATCCGAACGCTGGATGGTGATGGTGGTGGCGTTCTGGGAGGGGATCCACAGCACCTTGCCATCGCCGGCGTTGGCATACAGCACCGGGGCGTCCAGACCGATGGTCTCGCCACGGTACTCCGCCCGGTACTCGTCAATGTAATACTTCAGCAGGGACACCGTCTTGCGGAAAGAGGTGGAATCCGAGGCGCTTCTCTGCAGATAATAGGAAGAACCGGTGCCGGAGGCATTGGTCATCCAGCACCACTGGAAGCCGCCCTTATAGCCGTTGTCCATCATCCACTCTCGGAAGGTGATGAGTTTTTGGGCATACTGATCGTCGGTGTAACTGACGGTGCTGCCGATGTTGTACTCGGTCAGAATGGGGTCAGCATCGGTGATCAGACTCTCCACACTCTTGAAAGAACTGCCGTCGGTGTACTGGTTGTGGCCCATCAGATCCAGGTCAAAATCCCGGTAGATGGTCTTGTTGCCGGAGTTGGAGGCCACGGTGCGGGCCACGCCCGGCAATTCCTCACGGGCCACCTCGTTGATCTGCTGCATAAAGTAGATCATATCGTCCTGGTTGACACCGTACATCTCACGGCCGTTGGTATAGTGGTT
>CAYSRL010000175.1:0-2616 GCA_964433515.1 uncultured Ruminococcus sp. | reverse complement strand
TCTGGGAATATAACCACAAAAAAAGCCGACCCGATGGAAGACACTTCGTAAAGAAGTTGTCTTCCATCGTTTTTTATAAAGAAAAAAACACTTTCATCAGTTGAAAGTGTCATAGTGGGTTACATACTATAAATATAAAAACCATCCCAAAGATACATATTACTGAGTGATATTGTGAGATAGGTCTCACAGTGTTATTATGCCTTTCGGCATGGTGCTATTTTTGCTTGCGTAAAAGTGATATTCTATTCGCCGCCAAAGCTGTCCGCAGGACAATATCACTATGCGTAGCATAATATCGCTGCGAAGCAATATCACTCGCCGTAAGGCGAATATAACTGTGGCACCTTCCTTACGGAGGGTGCCACATTAGGTCGGCTTTTTGTTATCCTTCCGGGCAATATTCCGGTTTTTCTGTGCTGGCTTCCGGGTCGTCCGGGAGGTTTTTGATGTTGTAATAGATATTCCCCCGGTACTTGGCCCGCTCCCGCCATTCGATCTCGGTGTCCGGCAGGCGGGCATAAAACACATTGCCCTCAAACGACCAATCGTCGCTGTCAAAGGGCCCCCGGAACACCTGCACGTTCTCCATACTCAAGTAGAACCGATTGTCGTGAAAACGGGTACCGCCGTCGTTTTCGTGGACCCAGATCAGTCCGTTGCGGTCGTGCTCGCTGATGTTGCCGTAAATATCGTTGTTGGTGGTCTTATACATCAGCAACTGGAATCCGCCCTCATTGTGGTGGCTGTAATTATAACGGACGGTGGAATGATTGCAGGCAATATCGATATCGAAGGCCTGGCCGTCCTGCACACCGTGGGTATAGCACACCTCGTTATACTGGAACAGGGTGCCGTCCGCATTATGACACCACACCGCCGCATTGGGGCCGATGCGGGTATCCCAACAGCAGTGCTCCACATAGTTGTGCTCAATGACCGTGCCGATGGTGCTGTTCACCAGAATGCCGTCACCGGCGGTGCGGTAGATTTGGTTGCCCCGGATCACCACGTTGGTGCTACCCAGCCACGGCCCCACGGTGGTGTGGTAAAAATTGTTGGACTCATAGGGATTACCGTGGTATTCAATGCCCCGGCCCTCCGCCCAGGCGCTCCACACCGAAATGCCGGTGCGGTCGATGTCCTCGATCAGGTTGCCTTCCAGCAGAATGTCGTCAAAGTTGGTGGGGGTGCCCTCCCCGGTGCCGGTGGACACCACCAGAATACCCTCGGCGCAGAACCGACTGCATTCCCCGTTGATATCGTGGATGTGGCAATCCTTAATGTGAATATGGTGACCGGTACCGTAATTGTGCCAACGGATCAACACACCATAGCGATAGCGGTTTTCCGGGGATTTCTTAAACACGCTGTGGGTGTGGGGATGCAGTTCGTGGATATACTCCTGCTTATAGTAGGGGTTGTGGTTGACGATCTCCAGACCGGACACTTCCCAATAGTTCTGGTTGTAAAACAGCACCGCCGCACCGTCTGTAAAATCCCCCTCCAGCGTGCCGTGGGTGCCGCCGGCATCGATGACCGGCTTGGCTCCGCCGCCATAGGCGCCCACCCGGATGGGCGCCTCAGGGGTACCATCCCCCAAGGGGTGCAACTGTCCCCGATAGATATACCCGGAACGGAGCAGGATCTCATCACCGGGTAAAAAGGTGGTGGCATTGACCTTTTGAAGCGTTTTCCAAGCCGTCAGCGGGGACTGACCGTCCCGATCATCACAGCCATACATAGCGTCCACAAAATATTGCATTCCGGCACCTCGTTTTCATTAGTATAGTTCTATTAAAACCCAATGCCGGCGGAATGTCAAGAAAAACACCCAAATCGGTTGACAAAAACTGCCTTTCCTTGCATAATAAGGGTGAGATTTTATGAAAGAGGTTTGGATATGAAAAAAGCATTGGCATTATTGGCAGTTGTCCTTTGTCTGGCGACGATCTTGACCTCCTGCGCCGACCCTCTGGTGGGCACCTGGACCACCACCATTGACGGACAGCCGGGACAAATGATACTCAAAAAGGACGGCACCGGCCAGGTGGTGTCCAGTGGGATATCCCGCCCCTGCACCTGGGAGATCAAGGAGGAGCGCCTCACCGTGGTACAGGAGGTGTCCGGCACTTCCTATGTGTTTCTGGATGCCGTCACCTATACCATAGACGAAGGAACCCTCACCGTCGTGAGTTATGACGGTAGTAAAACCTTGGTGTTTGAAAAGGAATAAAAGGAATCTGAACCTTGGTTTTGCACCTGCATTTCTACTCTTCTTGCTTTTCTACAGTGCAAAACCTTAAAAAAAGCCTATCGGCTTTTCGAGGTTCTTCTTCCCTCACCCTGTAACGAAAAAGAAACAGGACACCCACCGGGTGTCCTGTTTCTTTTTGGCTGCGGAACTAGGAATCTGAACCTTGGTTTTGCACCTGCATTTCTACTCTTCTTGCTTTTCTACAGTGCAAAACCTTAAAAAAAGCCTATCGGCTTTTCGAGGTTCTTCTTCCCTCACCCTGTAACGAAAAAGAAACAGGACACCCACCGGGTGTCCTGTTTCTTTTTGGCTGCGGAACTAGGAATCGAACCTAGACAAAGAGATTCAGAGACTCTCGT
>CAYSRL010000174.1:0-2688 GCA_964433515.1 uncultured Ruminococcus sp. | reverse complement strand
TTGACACACTCGCCATCCTGGCAGGGATACTCAGCGTTGCTGATACACTCGCCGGGGTTGGGGTTGGGCTCACCGCATACATCGCAAGTGGCAGAGCAATCGTACGCATAACTGTGACCCAGGGCGTTGCCGTAACCCAGATGGCACTCCACACAGATAGCCTGCTTTTCACAACTGGGGGTACCGCCCGAGTGCTCGGACTTTACGTCACCGCAGCCCAGGTCGCACAGGTGGTCGCCGTCGTCGTCGGCATCGGAGCAGGAGGCGGGCTTGCCGCACACACAATAGTGCTTGCCGGCCTCGGCGGTGGCGCCATAGGTGTGGGCCACAGTGGCAAACACCGCATAGTAAACCGCAGGCTCGGTGGCAACAGGCAGGTCGATGGCCTCACCGCCCTCGGTGGTGGCCCAACCGGCAAAGTCGTAGTGATAGTTGTTATCCAGCGCCTTGCTGGGGGTGACATCGGGATACACCGGCACGGTGTTGGGGGCAACCTCAGAGGTGATGGTCTCACCGTTCACCACCCAGGTGATCTCGTACACGTCCGGCAGAGTGCACTCTTCTTCAGCGATCCAGTGATCGTGCTTCTGGCAATACTGATACAGAGCGCCGGGCTCGGCGCCGGTGGTATCCAGCAGAGTGCCGTCGCCGTTCTGCAACTGCACAGAGGCCAGAGGGATCAGGTAATACAAAGACAGACCGCTCTCTGCATCGTAATCCTCAGAACTCTTAAAAGCCGTATCCTTGTTCTGATCGTACTGATAGGTCAGCATCTCCTCGCCGGCGCCGTTGTTCAGACAGACGATACCGGTGCCCTCAGAGGAGATGACAGAGGCACCGCCGCCCACAATGGAGAAGTCCTCGTTGACGGCATCCGCCCAAGTGACGGTGCTATAAACAAAGCCGTCCGCCACCACAACACCGTTGATATCAAAGACCACGTCCTGGATATCGGCGTTGGTGCGGGTCTTATGCTCGCTGGGAGAATAGGGCACGGGAACCAACTGCTTGTTGGGATGGATAAAGGTCAGACCTTCTTCTTGCTCAAAGGTGTTCATATTCAGACCGGTGGTCCAGTTCTCGCTGTCATAGATGATCAGAGAGTGACCGGTGCCCATAGAGGCACTGGGGGTCTCGGTATAGCCGATCTCCAGGACGGCATCCTGGTCGATGGTCAGGCTGGTGCCGGGGAGCATCGCAATATCCTGCATCAGAGTGGCGGTGCCGCTCTTCACCGTGATGTTGATGTTGTTGGTGATGGGCAGGACAAAGTTGGTGGTATCCACAGCGTTGCCGGCCAGTTCCACCCTCATGGTGGACAGGGCACAGTCGCCATAGGCATCCAGGTTCAGAGTATCGGTCTCGGGGTCATACTCCTTAACGATGTAAGAACCCTCGCCGGGCTGGAACATAGCGCCCTCGCCGATAAACTTGATGGGAGGGGCGGTGACACACTGGGAACTGACGAACATGGTGGTGGTCACATAAGCGGTGGAGCCATACTCATACGTAGTGGCAACCTCCACGTTCTGGACGTAATACTGGGTTATGGGGAACACCAGCAGATCAGCGGCCAGAGCCAGGGTGGCGTTACCGCCACGGAAATCGGTGACCTGGAACACCTCGTAGATGCCGGCTCCATCGTTGGCGGCGACGGTACCGTCACCGTAGATATAGCCCCAGCAATACAGGTCGCCGTTCACTTCGATGTGGGAACCGGCGGTCATATAGATATAACCCAGTTTGTCGGTGGGAGCGGCAGGCGTACCGGCACCGCCGGCGGCGGAATGACGGCCGCCCACCTCCAGAGCGCCGTCCACCGTAATGGTGGCGTCGGCGGCCATGGTCAAGGTGCGATAGGCAGTGGGCTCCACCCACTCCACGGCGTTGCCGTCGGAACTGGTGCAAGCGGGCACGGCGCCGTGGGCCGTGTTGGCATCGTTATAGGGGATCAGCAGGGTGACACCGGCGGGGATGGTGTGGCTGCCGGTGATGGTGCCGTCGTTCAGCAGAACAACGGTCTTATGGGTGTTGCTGGCGGCCGCAGCGGCACCAGCCTCAGTCAGGTTGTTGTAACGAGCAGAACCGACGCCGAACAGAGCCACCTTGTCGGACACAAACACAGGACAGATCACCGCATCCGCAGAAGCGGTCAAGGTGAAATTCTCATCCTGAGACAAATATTTCTCAGTATTCTCATCATACCAGCCGTAGAAGACATAGCCCTCAGCAGCCTGGGCAGACAGAACCAAAGCGGTGTTAAGAGCCACCTCATTGGTGATCTCAGCGGAAACAGTCTCACCGTCCAAGGTGTAGGAACCGCCCTCAACAGCCGGCTTAAAGGTCAGGATCGGGTCAGCCGCAGAGGTGCTGACCAGAGCCAGGTCGGTGATGGTAAAGGTAGCGCTGACAGCAGCGCCACGGGGAGATTTCAGATTGATGACCGTGCTCTCGCCATTAGCCAAGGTAACAGAAAAACTGTCAGAGATGCTGGCCTGGTTGCTGACGGTGATGGCACCGGTCAGAGAGGCACGGGTGGTGGCGTTGGAACCGCCGGTGGTCAGGCTGTACTTAAAGCTCAGCACAGCCTCACTGCCCAGGTTGTTGGTCAGGGTCAGTGCGGATGTATTGGTTTTCGCAGCCGTACCTTTCGAGGTACAGGAGATGGAGGTGCCGCCGGAGGTCCAG
>CAYSRL010000173.1:0-2735 GCA_964433515.1 uncultured Ruminococcus sp. | reverse complement strand
GGAGGCCATCGAATGGATCAAGCGGTGCGTCGGCAACGGCGCCGGCGAGGTGGTGGTCAATTCCATCGACACCGACGGCGTCAAGGGCGGCTTTGACCTGCCGATGCTGAAGGCCGTGTGCGATGCCGTCAAGGTGCCGGTGATCGCCAGCGGCGGTGCCGGGAGCATCCGGGATTTTGTCACCCTGTTTAACGCCCTGCCGGGGGTGGATGCGGGCCTGGCGGCCTCCATCTTCCACTTCGGCGAGGTGAGCATCCACGACCTGAAACAACAAATGGCGGCGGCCGGCATCCCGGCCCGCCTGTGAGAGGAGAACCGACCTATGATCGATGTAAACACTTTAAAATTTGACGAAAAGGGGCTCATCCCGGCGGTGGTGGTGGACGCCGTCACCAAAAAGGTGCTCACCGTCGCCTATATGAACGAGGAGAGTCTGAACATTTCTATAGAAAAGGGTCTGACCTGTTTTTACAGCCGCTCCCGGCAGGAACTGTGGCTGAAAGGGGAGACCAGCGGCAACTATCAGCACATCGTGTCCATCACCGCCGACTGCGACGGAGATGCGCTGGTGGTGATGGTGGAAAAAGAAGGCCCCGCCTGCCACCTGGGTGAGGAGAGTTGTTTCCACAACCCTATCTGGGAAAGCGACGAGCGCCACGAATTCTCGCTGGAGGGGCTGATGGAGATGCTCCGTGGGCGCAAAGAGACCCCCAAAGAGGGCAGTTACACCACCTATCTCTTTGAGAAGGGGCTGGATAAGATCCTCAAAAAGGTGGGCGAGGAGACCACCGAGGTCATCATCGCCGCCAAAGCGGAGGACAAGGCGGAAACCATCTATGAGATCGCCGACCTTGCCTATCACGTGATGGTGCTGATGCTGGAGGCGGGCATCTCGCTGGAGGATATTCACAAGGAGTTGGCCTCCCGCCACGTGATCGACCACAAGGTGAAGCAGGAAAAGATGGTGTGAGAGTGCTCCCCTCGGAGAGGGAGGCACGCCACCGAACGGTGGCGGACATCGGGCGATCCGTAAATCGCCCCTAAGATGGCACCAACCTTATGCCAACGCCGTAGGGGAGGGCCTCTGCGCCCTCCCGCAAGGGCGGGAAATCCCCCGGGAGGGGATGGATCCCCTCCCCTACGAAGTCTATGGCGGAGAGGGTAAACGAAACCCCGCCCTGCAGACGCAGGGCGGGGATTTTTTATGCTTTTTTATCGTTTTACAGAGTGCTCATTCCTCCGTCACCGGCTCTTCCTCCGGCCGGGTCTCGCCAAAGCCATAGCCCTCGGGGGGCCATTCTTCGGGAAGCATATCCTTGCATTCTCCTGTCAGATCCCAATTTCTTGCCATCGGCCAAGTGGAATTCGGCGCAAACACCCAGGCGGTCAGTTCCGGATCGTCGCCATAGATGGCATCCAGGAACTGATTTTTGGTATACGGACAACCGTTGCCGTGATCCCATGCGATCTCGTCCAGATTCTCCTCGGTCCACATCCCACCCATCGCTTCAATAAATTCTTCTCGGGTAATTCCGTTGAACTGAACGAAGTTGACGATGTTTACATCTTCACTATCAAAGTCTTCGCCCAACGACGCTAGAAAAGAGTCTCTCTGTTCACGAGTAAAGTTGCCGACAATTCTGTGGTAATAGCGATTATGCACTTTGCACTCATCGTCTCTGTCACCGCCAACACCGGAGCCATCGTCCTCCGTGGGCGTGGTGGATGCGGTGGTGGATGCGGTGGCGGCCGGCTCTTCCACAGGCGGGGCTTCGGTGCCCAGCCAGCCGGACCTCGCCACGCCAAAGCCCAGCATCACCACCAAGACGAAGGAGCCCACCACCGAGACCGCCCGCAACGCCTTTCGGCGGTTTTCTTTCTGCCGGGCCACATACCGATCCCGGCGCTCAAACAAACTGTTCACCATTTCATTCGAAGTTTTCATAAGCAAAACCCTCCTTTTCCAGTTTTGATTTCAGGGACTGTTTCGCCCGGTACAGCAGATTTTTGATCTGCCGTTCGCTCTTGCCCAGCGCTGTGGCTATCTCCTTGTTGGTGAACCCTTCAAAAAAGGAGAGCCACAGCACAGCCCGATAGTCCACCGCCAGTTCCCGGATCGCCCGGTGAAGGACGACGTTTCTCTCCTCCCGCAGATAGGCCCGCTCCAGATCCTGTCCGTCCGCCAGATAATTCTCCATATCCTCGATGGGGGCGGTCACCAGCCGGGCGCTGTGCCGGATATGATCCACCGCCACGTTGCGGCCGATGGCATACAGCCAGGATTTGAAACTGCTCCGGCCGGAAAACCGGGGCTTTTTGGTGATCAGGCGAAAAAACGTGTCCTCCGTCAGTTCCTCAGCCACGGAATAATTGCGGACGAAACCGTTGAGATAGAGCAAGAGACCCACCCTATACTCTTCTACGATGTCAACAATCCCCTGATCGTCGCCGTTCAGGTAACGGCGGTAGCTACTGGCACCATTATCCATTGGCGTCCCTCCTCTCTGAAAGGGTCTTTTCTTGCCCTTTCACCTATTAGTCGTAAGTTTCGGTGAAAAGTCTCACCCATTATAGCATAAAATTGGAAAGGTGACCGTTTTTTGGAAACGGCGGGCCGCTGTGGGCATCGGCCCCTGCGATGGCGCCGACCTTATGCAACGCCGTAGGGGAAGGGGTGGAACCCCTCCCCTACGAAGCCTATGGCGGAGAGGGTAAACGAATCCCCGCCCTGCAGA
>CAYSRL010000172.1:0-2765 GCA_964433515.1 uncultured Ruminococcus sp. | reverse complement strand
GTCTGATAGAAGGTATGGATGCAGAAGAAGCCATCCGGCGGATGGCGGGTATCAAGTGTGGTTTTAAAAACACGTCTTGCCCCGACCAGTTGGCACAGGCAATTAAAGAAGCGTTGAAGAAAGAATGACCATTACTGCCACAGGTGTCCCCTGTGGCAGTATTTGTATGGTTAGGAGGTGCCCTATGCAATTCCCCGAAGAATTCTGTGACCGAATGAAACGATTGCTCGGAGAAGAGTTCTCCGCTTTTATGGATGGTTACGCTCTGCCCCTGCGCCGGGGAGTAAGGGTCAACACCCATAAGATCTCCGTTTCGAAATTCCTGCAGGTATTCCCGCATCCGCTATCCCCCTCCCCTTTTGCAGAGACGGGGTTTTATCTGGATGCAGAGCACAAGGCGGGAAGCGATCCGTTGCATCACGCCGGTGCCTATTATATGCAGGAGCCGTCGGCATCCTCGGCTGTGACAGTCTTGGCGCCGCAACCGGGAGAACGGATTCTGGACTTATGCGCCGCACCCGGCGGAAAATCCACCCAGATCGCCGCCGCCATTGGGAATAGCGGTCTCCTGTGGAGCAACGAATACGTATCGTCCCGAGCCAGAATACTGCAACAAAACCTGGAGCGGTGCGCCGGCCGAAACCAGGTGGTCTCCAACCAAGACACCGGGGTTCTCTGTGCCGGCTTGGAAGGCTATTTTGATGCCGTTCTGGTGGATGCGCCCTGCTCCGGCGAGGGTATGTTCCGCAAAGAGCCCCAGGCGCTGACCGAATGGAGTTTGGATAACATCCGCCTTTGTGCAGACCGGCAGAAGGAGATTTTGGATAACGCCGCCAAAGCCGTCAGAGCAGGCGGCCGTTTGGTGTATTCCACCTGCACCATTGCTCCGGAGGAAAACGAGGGTGTCGTCGCCTGTTTTTTGGAAAATCATCCGGATTTTTCTCTGGTTCCCATCACGGCAGACTGGGGTTGTTCCGGATTTTCCGCTGCTCGGATCGCTCCCTTCTGTCCGGACGTTCCCGCAGATGTTGACCTGACCTATTGTCGCCGCATCCTGCCCCAACACGGAGGAGAAGGCCATTTCATCGCTCTGTTTGAGCGTCACGATCCCGGCGTACTTCCCGGATTTTCCGACTATCCTTATCCGGCAAAAGACCCCAACCGTCAAGCGGCAGAAGAACTGTATGCCGACTGCTTTACCGACACGCAGGAGGGCGTCTTTGTCACGGTAGGAGACCAAGTGCGCTTGCTCCCCCACCGTCTGCCGGACTGCCGGGGATTGGGAGTGTTGAGCGCCGGCATAGCCGTAGCTGCCGTATGCAAAAATCGGCTGGAACCCTGCCACAGTGCTTTCATCACCGCCGTCAAAGCGCAGTGTCGCCGCATCGTGGATTTTGCGCCGGAGGATCCCCATCTTTTGGCTTTTCTGCACGGCGAGGAGATTCCTTGCCCGGAAAAAGGATGGACTGCGGTGTGCGTTGCCGGTATTCCGGTGGGATTTGGAAAAGCCTCCGGTGGCAAACTCAAAAACCGCTATCCCAAAGGATTGCGGTTGATATAACCAAAATTTTGTCCCTTGCGTACTGAAATCATAACTATTTTCTTCAAATATGTATTTTTATTACATTATTACTTGCAAATTCATTTCCGGTATTATATAATAGAAGTGTTGGCTTGTTATCTTTTTAACAGACAAATTATTTTGAAAGGATGTTTTGTATGAGTTACCTGAGCAAAAAGACCGTAGAAGACCTGAATGTGACCGGCAAGCGTGTGCTGGTTCGCTGTGATTTCAATGTGCCGCTGAAAAACGGTGTCATCACCGACGAGAACCGTATCGTGGCCGCTCTGCCCACTATCCAGTATTTGATCAATAACGGTGCCAAGGTTATCCTGTGCTCCCACCTGGGCAAGCCGAAGGGCGAGCCGAAGCCCGAGCTGTCCCTGGCTCCCGTGGCTGTCCGCCTGAGCGAGAAACTGGGCAAGGAGATCGTCTTTGCCGCCGATGATAACGTGGTTGGCGAGAACGCCAAGGCCGCTGTTGCCGCTATGAAGGACGGCGACGTGGTGCTGCTGCAGAACACCCGCTATCGTGCTGAGGAGACCAAAAACGGCGAGGCTCTGTCCGCTGAGTTGGGTTCTCTGTGCGACCTGTTTGTAAACGACGCCTTCGGCGCCGCCCACCGTGCGCACTGCTCCACCGTGGGTGTCACCGCCTATGCCGAGGAGTCTGCCAACGGCTATCTGATGGCTAAGGAAGTTCAGTTCCTGGGCAACGCCGTCAACGATCCTGCCCGTCCCTTCGTTACCATCCTGGGCGGTGCCAAGGTTGCCGATAAACTGAACGTTATCGAGAACCTGCTGAACAAGGCCGATACCCTGATCATCGGCGGCGGTATGTCCTACACCTTCCTGGCCGCTAAGGGCTATGGTGTGGGCACCTCTCTGATCGACCCCGAAAAGATCGACTATTGCCGTGAGATGCTGGCCCGTGCCGAGGAGAAGGGCGTTAAGATCCTGTTGCCCATCGACTGCACCATCACCAAGGATTTCCCCAACCCCATCGACGCTGAGGTCGCTGTGACCACCGTTGCCGCCGATGCTATCCCGGACGATATGATGAGCCTGGATATCGGCCCTGCTACTGCTGAGTTGTTTGCCGAGGAAGTGAAGAATGCCAAGACTGTGGTCTGGAACGGTCCTATGGGCGTGTTTGAGAACCCCATCTTTGCCAAGGGCACCATCGCTGTGGCCAAGGCTCTGGC
>CAYSRL010000171.1:0-2785 GCA_964433515.1 uncultured Ruminococcus sp. | reverse complement strand
GATTCGATGTAAATAGTTTCACGGAAATTGCCAACAATATTATACCAAAGAATTTCTTCATAAAATAGACACCGCCAACACCCAGAATCGCTTGCGCCTTCTTGGTGAATTTGAGCATAAAGAACACCGCAACGGCATTAACGAGCAGAGCAAGCAGAATATTAGCCGTGGCATATTCAGCCTTTAACGACAGCAAGGTGGTGAACGAACCGGCTCCTGCAAGCAGCGGAAACACAATCGGAACGTATGTCGCATTACCGGCCAGCTGGTCATACTCGGCACGGACGCCCAGCATCCACTCCTCGATGGCCAGACGGACCCAGGCCACCGAACCGGTGATCCAGCTATACTCCATCTGATAGGCGTTGTTGCGGTGCTCGGGGCCGAAGAAGCAGTTGGCGAACTGGAAGGGCAGCGCATCCTTCTTCAGTTCATAGTTGTCCTCCTCGTAATAGCCGGGGGCCACACGGCGGAACAACTCATAGGCCTCCTCCGGCTTGCCGCTGCGCAGCAGACCCAGCACCAGCCACATATTGGGGTGGGTGTAGATGGTGCCGTTCTCGGCGATGCCCGGTTCCATAGCGGACAGACGGCCTACCCGGTCGTCAAACTCCTGATAGGCGGGGCTGAGCAGCAGATAGCCCAAGGGGGTATAAGATTCCCGCTTCAGGCTCTCCAGGATCTTCTCCCGGCGCTCGGGGGTGGCGATGCCGGTCATCAGGGCAAAGGACTGGGTCTCCAGGAACAACTTGGCATACTTGTTGGTGGAAGAGCCGATGAAACCGCCGTTGTCGTCGAAGCAACGGATAAAGCGGTCACCCTCCCAGGCGTTCTCCCGGATGGCGGCGGTCATAGCGTCGCTGCGGGCCTGCAGGTTGGCGGCCTTCTCCTCCTCGCCGACAAAGCGGCACAGTTCGGCCATCTGGCCCAAAGCATAGGCATAGGCCATAGACAGCCATACGCTCTCGCCACGGCCCTCTTTACCGGCACCGGTGAGGGAGTCGTTCCAGTCGCCGAACTTGATGAGCAGCAGATCGTGGGCGCCCTTGTTGTTCTCCAGGAAGTCCAGAGCACGGATCACGTGACCCAGAACGGTGTCCTTCACTTCGGGGTTGTTGAGGAAGGGGATCTCCTGATACAGGAACTTGGTGTCGCCGGTCTCCTTGATATAGGCGGTCAGGGTATAGACCGACCACAGAGCAGAGTCGGAATAGGGGCGGTCATCAATGGGATTCCAGCCACGCACCGCCATACCGAAATCGTGCTGATAACTCAGCGCCTCCAGCAGGATAGCCTTGGTGCGCTTGGGGTTCAGGTTGACCACACCCAGACCGTGCTGGACGATGTCCCGATAGCCGTTATAGCCCCAACGGCACCAGGTAGCGCCGTACAGACAGGCCAGTTTCACCCAGTTGTTGAGCAACCGGTTGAGGTGCTCGTCGCCGGTCTTGACCACCGTCTTTTTGAGGTCGCCCTCCCGATACAACTGCGCCAACTGGGTATAAGCGGGGATGTTGTGCAGATAGGTCTTCTTCAGTTCCACACACCGCTGGGCGCTGTCGCCGGCGCCCAGGATGAACTGGATGTTCTGGACGTTGCCGTTCAGTTTCACGTCCCATTGCAGAGCGCAGATGGTGTCCTCGGCAGAGCCGTCGGAGTTTTTGCATCCGCCGTCCTTGACGCAGACCGGGTTAGCCACCGAGCCGTACTGGCCCATGAACAGACGGCGGGAGCCGTCAAAGCCGCTGACGGGATAATCGCAGGTGAAGAAGGCGGTCAGATTATTGTGGGGCTTCACATAGGGGTGCTTCTCCGCCAGGAACATATTGTTCTCTTTGTCAAAGCGGGTGGTACGGTAGATCATATCGCCGTAGCTGTCAAAGCCCCACTTATACTTAAACTGCAGCTGGAAATAGGGGAAGATGGACAGGTCACGGGGACGGCCGTTGACGTCCTCCACCTTAAACTGCCACATCTCCACCGCATCCTTTCCGGGGGGGATGGAGATGATGAGGGTGGCCTTCACGTCCTCGGTCTGGTTGACGATGGTGGTATAGCCCAGATCGTGGGTGCAGGAGAAATCCTGCACGTCGGCGCAGACCGGCTCCCAGTTCACCGTCCAGAATTTGCCGGTCTCGTTGTCCCGGATATAGATGATACGGCTGTAGAGGTGCTCCTTGCCGAAGATGTCGTAGTCGCAGATACGGCCCACGCCGGTGAACAACTGGATGCCCTCCTCACCGGGATACTGATAATCGAAACAACCGATGCCGGTGTGATGCACGTTGGCATAGCACACGTCGTTAAACAGCATCACGTCAAAGGGACGGGGAGCGTCCGGAGAAGTGACGACAAATTGGTTGCCTTTTTCGTTGAAATGTCCGTAATTCATTGTGTTACCACCTTTCACTTATTTATAGCAGACAAAAGTCTTGATCTCAAAGGGTTTGAAGGTCACGTCCGCCACGCCGTCGGCCAGCGCCACGTCGGCGATAGCCTCCTCCAGCATATTGGTCTCCACCACCCGCTTCACGTGGGCGGGGAAGGTCAGCCGGGTGACGGTGCGGGCACGCTCCGCCTCATACAGACGGACCACATAGGCGTTTTCGATGTCCTCGGCGGGCTTGACCGCCTCCACGATGACGTTGTCCGCCTCCACCAACACCGGAGCGGCCAGAGGCTTGTTCAGCGCACCGGGAGAAACGATAACCGGGGTGTTCAGCTGATAGGCGGGATACACCACGTTCTGCACGTTAAAGTCGCCGTCGTGGGGCAGCAGGCTGTA
>CAYSRL010000170.1:0-2841 GCA_964433515.1 uncultured Ruminococcus sp. | reverse complement strand
GTAATCATAACACTTTGACCGCAACAATGTCAATAGAGCGGACGATGTTCCCCTCGGCAGCGCAAAAAAATTGGTGAAATTTGCGTTTTTCCGTTGCTTTTTGCCCCGGCGTCTAGTACAATGGAGAAAAGACCATTGACAGGAGGGGGAGCGGACCATGCCGGTACGGGAAAAGGTGCATTTTTACCGCAAAAAGAGGAGCCGATCGTTGATCGTTTGCATGGCGCTGTTGTGTGTGACGGCGTTGTTGCTCACCGGTCTGACGGTGTATACCGTGTTGCAGGGCAGTCAGAATCAAAAGGCCATCGAAAGTCAGCAGGCGCAGATGGATGACCTGATGAGTCAGAACGCTCTGTTGCAATCCCAGTTGTCCTCTGCTCAAGACCAGCAGCAGTCTCAGGAGGATAAAATAGAGGGGCTGGAAAGCCAGTTGAGCGCCGCCTCCTCTCAGGTTGCCTCCCAAAGCAAGGTCATCAGCAAGCAGAACAAGACCATCAAGAGTATGCAGACCCGCATTTCCCTCAAGGATGCGGGCAAGTCCACCACGACCACCAAGGATCAGGCGCTTCCGGATCGGGAGTATCCCGACGTATCCGAGAAAAAATTGGTGGCGCTCACCTTTGACGACGGCCCCGGCCCCTATACCGAGCGGCTGCTGGACGAGATGAAAAAGCGGGATGTCCGAGCCACCTTTTTCCTGTTGGGCACCCGGGTGAACAGTTATCCCGACCTGATCAAACGGATGGACGCCGAGGGGCACGCCATCGGCAACCATTCCAACGACCACGAGAATCTGACCACCCTTTCCCTTTCCGGGGTCAGGAGCACCATGAACAAGACCGCCCAGAAGGTCAAGAAAATTCTGGGATATAACCCGGAGGTGATGCGGTGCCCCGGCGGCGCCTGCAACGACACCGTCAAGAAATACGCCAAAGAGGCGGGCATCCCCATTGCCTATTGGGACGTGGACACCCGGGACTGGGAGAGCCGGAACGTGGACGCCATTATGGACGTCTGTTTCGGCAAAAACGGCATCAAGGACGGCTCCATCGTGTTGCTCCACGACATTCACGAGACCAGCGTGGACGCCTCCATCAAGATCATGGACCGGCTGATCGACGAAGGCTATACCTTTGTGACGGTGCCGGAACTGATCGTGGCCCGGGAGGGGAAGATCGTACCCGGCCAGGTGTATTGACCCGGAAGAGCCACCCACCTGCCGGCCCCCGGCCGGGCATTTCCGGGCATTAAAAAATAACGGCAACGGCGCCGGGTGTTCTATTCAGAACACCCGGCGCCGCTTTTTGGCCTGTTTTTGCCCCAAAATACCAGAAATTACCGGAAAAATGCAAAAAAATAAGCCAAGCCCGAAAAAAGTGCTTGACAAATGGAAATCTTTGATATAAAATCCTATAATGCCTTAATATGAGAAGTCTGCCCTTTGGCGCACCATAAGCATAGCACATTTCGCCAAAAAAAGCAAGAAAAATTTTTCATTTTTCTGCAGAAACTCTCGTGTCACAGGCGAAGAATGTACGCATTTTTCCGGTTATCCAACCCCCTCTGTTCCGCCCGGAAACGGAGCAGAGAAATCTACAAACAAGGAGTGAAGGGCCGAATGACGAACATCAAACCGGTAAAGCTGGGCAACAACGTCCGTATGAGCTTTGCCAAGATCAACGAAGTGCTGGAGATGCCCAACCTCATCGAGGTGCAAAAGAATTCTTACCAGTGGTTCCTGACCGACGGTATGCGGGAGGTCTTCAACGAGACCGCCGCCATCACCGACTACAACGGCAACCTGGTGCTGGATTTCATCGACTATCGCTTTGAAGAGACCCCCAAATACACTGTGGAAGAGTGCAAAGAGCGGGACGCCACCTATGCGGCGCCTCTCTATGTGCGGGTCCGTCTGCTGAATAAGGAGACCGGCGAGATCAAGGAGTCCGAAGTCTTTATGGGCGATTTCCCCATTATGACCGAGAGCGGCACCTTTGTCATCAACGGCGCCGAGCGTGTGATCGTATCCCAGTTGGTCCGTTCCCCCGGCGTGTATTTCGATATGGTGCACGACACGTTGGGCAAAGAGTTGTATTCCTCCACCGTTATCCCCAACCGGGGCGCCTGGCTGGAGTATGAGACCGACTCCTCCGACGTGTTCTACGTCCGCATCGACAAAAACCGCAAGATCCCGGTGACGGTGCTGGCCCGTGCTATGGGTCTGTCCACCGACGCCCAGATCCTGGAATTCTTCGGCGAGGACGAGCGCATCCACGCCACCCTGATGAAGGATACCACCAAGAATAAGGAAGAAGCCCTGCTGGAGATCTACCGCAAGCTGCGTCCGGGCGAGCCTGCCACCGTTGAGAACTCCCAGCAACATCTGGATAACCTGTTCTTTGACCCCCGCCGTTACGATATTTCCCGGGTGGGTCGCTATAAATATAATAAGAAATTAAGTCTGTCCAACCGTCTGGCCGGCTGCACCCTGAGCCGTCCCATCGTGGATCCCGCCACCGGCGAGATGCTGGCCGAGCCCGGCGAGGTCATCTCCCGTGCCAAGGCGATGGAGATGGAGGACGCCGGTGTCACCGTTGCCTACGTAAACGTAGAGGAGCACGGCGAGATCCGTGAGGTCAAGATCGTGGCCACCGGTATGGTGGATCTGGCGAAGTACGTCAGCGCCCCGGTGTATGAGGCAGTCAAAAAGACCCTCAACGAGCGGGTCAACTATACGGTTCTGATGGAGATCCTGGGTCAGGGTCTGTCCGACGAGGATCTGCCGGAGGCTCTGCTGGCCCGGGCCAAAGAGTTGATCCCCAACACCATCACCGTGGACGA
>CAYSRL010000169.1:0-2849 GCA_964433515.1 uncultured Ruminococcus sp. | reverse complement strand
CACAGTCAGCCGCCGCACCGGGAGTATGACCCAGGGCGGAAACCTCGTCACCCACGTAACTGTCACCGCAAGCGGAGCAGGTATAGGTGGTGTAACCACCGGCAGTACAGGTGGGAGCGGTCACCACAGCCTTATAACTGTGACCGACAGCCGAAACCTGATCCGCCACATAACTGTCGCCGCAAGCGGAGCAGGTATAGGTGGTGTAACCGCCGACCGTACAGGTGGGAGCGGTCACCACAGTCTTATAACTGTGACCGACAGCCGAAACCTGATCCGCCACATAACTGTCGCCGCAGGTGGGACAGGTATAGGTGGTGTATCCACCGACAGTACAGGTGGGAGCGGTCACAACACTCTCATACTCGTGACCGTCACAGCAACCGCAGGTGCCGGTATACCAGCAATTATGGATGGAACAAACCTCATAGACGGCGCCCGCCTCAGCGCTGGTGGTGTCCAGCATAGAGCCGTTGCCGTTGGTCAACTGAGCAGAAGCCAGAGGAATGTAGTAGAAGGTACCGTCGGTGCTGGCACTCTGGTCGTACATAACGCCAAACACATCCTGACCGGGACCGGATACCATCTTGATACTGCCGGTGCCGTTGGAAGAAATGATGTTGGCGCCGCCACCGGTGATGGTATAATCCTCATTCAGGATATCCGCATAGGTGACGGTGCTGTACAGGAAACCGTTGGCAATAACGGTGCCGTTGATGTCCATAGTTACATCCTTCAGGTCGGCGTTGGTGCGGGTCTTGCGGGTGGTGCAGGTATAGGGCACCGCCCGGAACAAATTGGCCGGATGGATATAATACCGGCCCGTCACCACCTCAAAGGTTTCCTGATCGACACCCTGCGTCCAGTTGACACTGTCGAACAACTGCAGAATATAACCGCCGGCCGTCACCACGTCGGTGGTGGTATCGGTCGCAGAGATGTCCAGCGTGGCGCCCTCATCGATGGTGATGGAGGAGCCGGGCAGCATCATCACGTTCTGCTGCAGAGAGGCCGTGCCGCTTTTGATGCGGATCTGGATGTTGTTGGTGATGGGAAGCACAAAGTTGGCGGAGTTCACAGCCACACCCGCCAGGGTCATCTGCAGTTCGGACAGGGCGCAATCGCCATAGGTCTCCAGATAGAGATTGTCGGTGGTAGGATCGTAATCCTTGATCACATACGAACCGGCCTGAGGACGGAACATAGCGTTGTCACCGATAAACTGTACGGTGGCGCCCTGCTCCGTACGGGACATATACACCGAGGTGTGCACATACTCGGTGGAACCGTATTCGTATTTGGTAGCCACCTCAATGTTCTGCACATAATACTGGCTGACAGGGAATACCATAAGACTCTCCGCCAGTTCGGTGCTCTTATCGCCGCCACGGAAATCCTGGATCTGGAAGTTTTCATAGATGGCGGCGCCGCTCTTGGCGGTGATGGTGCCGTCGCCGTAGATATAACCCCAGGAATAGAGATAGGCACCGCTGTTCAGGTCGATGTGGGAACCGGCCAGCATGTTGATATAGCCCAGCGGGCCGGTGGGGCTGCCGGCATACATACCGGTAGCGCCGCTACCGGAGGCGTGCTGACCGCCCACCTCAATGGTGCCGTTGACGGTGATATGGGCATCCGCCGCCATCGTCAGGGTGCGATAGGCGGTGGGGCTGACCCAGGCAACATTTCCCTTACCGCCCAATATATCGGTATAGCTGGTACAGCTGGGACTGCTGCCGTGGACGCTGTTGTCATCGTTATAGGGCACCAGCAGGGTCACCCCGGAAGGGATGGTGTGGGTGCCGGACAGGGTGCCGTTGTTCAGCAGCACCACCGTCTTCGTTGAACCGGCGGCGGCCGCATTACAGGCCTCGGTCAGATCGCTGAACTTGGCGCTGCCCACGCCGAACAGGGCTATGGTGCTGGATACAAACACCGGCTTGAGTTGGGGGTCGGCGGCAAACAGGATGGCCGACTCTGTGGCGTTATAAGAAACATACGCCTGAGTGGACTCGCTGTACCAGCCAAAAAACACATACCCGCTGTTGGGGGTGGCCGCCAGAGCATAACTCTCGGTGGGCGCCTTGGTAATGGTGGTGTCGGCGGTCACCGCCGTCCCATCCACGGTATAGGTTCCGTTGACCGGAGCCAGAAAGGTGGAGGTGACGTCCTCGTTACCCAACAACTGCAGACCGGTGATGGTCAGCGTGTTGGTGCTGGCGCCGCTGGGTGAGGTCAGCGTAATGGTGGCCGATGATCCGGCGGTCAGGGTACCGCTATAGGTGCCGGAGGTACTGCTGATCAGTCCGGACACCGAACCGCCGCCACTAAGGGAATAGGTAAAGGACAGCGTGCGGTCCTCAGAATAGTTGTTGGTGATGGTCAGCTTAGTGGTGATGGTCCGATTGATAAGACTAATGTATTTATAGCCGGTAGCCGAACCGGTCACGGTGGTTCCGCTGGCAGACCAAGATGCACTGCCGCTGCTGTTGCTGGCATCGGTCCAGGACAGACCGATATTCGAATCGGACACCGTCAGGGTGCCCGCCGCCGAAGCGGTCAGAGAAAATACCGGAAGCATCGTCACCAACATGGCCAAAGCCAGTAAGAGTGCGCCGATGCGACCCTTTTGATTCTTCATTGTGATGCTCCTTTCGTTAGAATTCACAAGAAAAGAGGTGGCGTCACCGCAGACCCGGGGTTACCGGGCCTGCGGCTACGCAAAAATCCGTTTGGCGTGGAGGAATTAGTGGATAATTCCCTCTACAGCGTTGACAGAACTCATCTGCTCATCGCCGTACACCACGATCTGCTCACCCTCAGCGTTCTCATAGACGTAGTAGGGACGG
>CAYSRL010000168.1:0-2890 GCA_964433515.1 uncultured Ruminococcus sp. | reverse complement strand
TCGTCAAAGACGATGGAGCGGTCGCTCTCAAACACGTCGTCGGTGACCTCCATACAGTCGATGCCGAACTTATCGTAGATCTGCTTACCCACGGTGGTCTTCAGGTCGTGGAAGGCGGGCAGACAGTGCATAAACACCGCCTGTTCCCCGGCGTTGTCCATCAGTTCTTTGGTGATCCGGTAGGGGGAGAGTTGCTGGATCCGCTCCTGCCACACCTCATCCGGCTCGCCCATGGACACCCACACGTCGGTATACAGCACGTGGGCGCCCTTGGTGGCCGCCAGCGGGTCCTCGACAAACTCCAGGGTGGCGCCGGTCTCGGCGGCGATAGCCTGGCACTGGGCCACCAACTCCGGGTTCGGGAAATACGCCTTCGGCGCACAGGCCACAAAGTGCATACCCATCTTGGCGCAACCCACCATCAGCGAGTTGCCCATATTGTACCGGGCATCCCCCATATACACCAGTTTGATGCCGGCGAGAGAGCCAAACTGCTCCCGGATGGTGAGAAAATCGGCGAGGATCTGGGTGGGGTGGAATTCGTTGGTCAGACCGTTCCATACCGGCACTCCGGCATAGTGCGCCAGTTCCTCCACGATCTCCTGCCCATAGCCCCGGTATTCGATGCCGTCAAACATCCGGCCCAGCACCCGGGCGGTGTCGGCGATGGACTCTTTTTTACCGATCTGGCTGCCCGAGGGATCCAGATATACCGGGTGCATACCCAGGTCGGCACCCGCCACCTCAAAGGCGCACCGGGTACGGGTGCTGGTCTTCTCAAAGATCAGGGCGATGTTCTTGCCCTCATACAGGCGGTGGGGGATACCGGCCTTTTTCTTCGCCTTAAACTCGGCGGCCAGGTCGATGAGCCCTTGGATCTCCGCCGGGGTGAGATCCAGCAGTTTCAGAAAATGCTTGTTGTGTAGTTTCAGCATAGTATACTCCTCATTTCAAGGCCTCGGCGAGGACATCCATCGCTTCGGCCAATAACTCCATTGGGATGTTCAGGGGCGGCAACAGCCGTATCTTCTGCTTGGCAGACAGCACCAGCACACCCTTTTCCCGGCAGGCGGCGATCACCTGACCCACCGGTTTGTCGGTTTCGATACCCAGCATCAGCCCCCGTCCGGTGACGGTGTGCCCTGCCAGCCACCCACGGATATAGGCTTCCTTTTCCAAGACCTCGTTCAGCAGGGCGTCGTCGATGCGGTTGATCACGTTCAGCGCACCGGCACAGCACACCGGGTTACCGCCATAGGTGGAGCCGTGGTCGCCATACCCCAGCACGTCGGCGCAGGTGGCGGCCATCATACAGGCGCCTATCGGCAGACCTCCGCCGAGCCCCTTGGCGGTGGTGACCACGTCCGGGGTGATGCCATAGTGCTGGAAGGCGTACAGTTTGCCGGTGCGTCCGTTGCCGGTCTGCACCTCGTCCACCATCAGCAGAATATCCCGCCGACGGCACGCCTCAGCCATACCCTGCACAAACTCACTTGTGAGGTTTTGCACCCCGCCTTCTCCCTGGACGCATTCAAACAGCACACCCGCCACCGGGTTTTCCTCCAGCACCTTCCCAAAGGCCGCCAGGTCGTTTGCCGGGGTGTGGACAAAACCGGGGGTGAGGGGCTGGAACAGACCGTGGAAGTGGTCCTGGCCGGTGGCGGCCAGGGTGGTCAGCGTCCGTCCGTGAAAACTGTTTTCCAGCGTCACGATCACGTGGTGGTCAGCGCCCTTTTTGTCGGCGGCGTATTTTCTTGCCACCTTGATGGCGCATTCGTTGGCCTCGGCTCCGGAATTGGCGAAGAATACCTTGCTCATTCCGGTGCGGGTGCAGAGGGCTTCTGCCAGTTTCGCACCCGGCTCGGTATAGTATAGGTTGGAGGTGTGTTGCACCCGGCCCAACTGCTCGGCGACCGCCGCTTGCCAACGCTCGTCGGCATAGCCAAAGGCGGTGACCCCGATGCCGGTGCCCATATCGATATACCGTTTGCCGGCGGTGTCCCAGCATTCGGAGCCTTTGCCCCGGACGATCTCCACCGGAAACCGGTTATAGGTGCCGGCTACGTATTGTTTATCTAGTGCGGTGATGCTCATAGTTTATCTCCTGTCACCATCGTGCCGGCGCCCTCGTCGGTGAGGATCTCCATCAGGATGGAGTGGGGCACCCGGCCGTCCATAATGATCACGTTTTTGACGCCCTTGTGGATGGCCTCGATACAGCAATCCACCTTGGGGATCATACCGCCGGAGATGACCCCCTCCTCATACAGCGCCTTGGCCTCGGAGATGGTCAGTTCCGGGATGAGGGTGTTCGGGTCGTCCTTGTCCCGGAGGATGCCGGCGATGTCGGTCATCATGATCAGTCGTTCGGCGCCCAGCGCCCCGGCGATGTGGGCGGCGGCGGTGTCGCCGTTGATGTTATAGGAGTTGCCTTCCCGGTCGCTGGCAACGGTGGAGATGACCGGGATATAGTTTTTCTCCAGCAGGTCGGTGATGGGCTGGGGGCGGATCTTGGTGATCTCTCCCACATAGCCCAACCGTTCGTCCTTGATCTTGGCCTCGATGAGACCGCCGTCCATACCGGACAGACCCACGGCGTGACCGCCCTTTTTCTGGAGCAGGGTCACCAGGGACTTGTTCACCTTACCGGCCAGCACCATCTGGACGATGTCCACCGTTTCCTTGTCGGTGACCCGCAGACCGTCCACAAACACGGCCTCTTTGCCGAGTTTCTTCATCACGTCGCTGATCTCGGGGCCGCCGCCGTGCACCAGCACCACCTTGACACCGATGAGCCACAACAGGGCGATGTCCTCCATCACCTGCTGTTTGAGTTGCTCATTGACCATGGCGTTGCCGCCGTATTTCACCACGACGACCTTGCCGTTAT
>CAYSRL010000167.1:0-2899 GCA_964433515.1 uncultured Ruminococcus sp. | reverse complement strand
TATGAATACGGCATTTTCCGTCAGAAACTGGTGGACGGTTGGCAGACCGAGATGCCGGACTTCTGGTTGCCCGGCGGCGAGAGTTGGCTGTTGCCCCGTCCGGAATTGGCCAAAGAGGTCTGTTTCGACGGCCACATTGACGAGTGGTGGGATAACAACGGCTTCCATCACGTAGAGCACAACGGCGCCACCAAGGTGATCGCCCAGCCTTACGACCTGATGGTGGCGGGCAAGGACGGCCGTGGCGTGTCCACGCTGCGTCTGTGGCGTTCCACCGCTCCCGGTATGGATATGACCCTGTTCAATCAGGGTGAATATATGCGGGCTATGGAGCAAAAGGCGATGGCAGAGGTCATCACCCAGGTGCTGTATCCCGCCGATAACCACCGTGAGGGCAAGAGCCTGCGCCTTTCCCAGCAGTATTTCCTGGTGTCCGCCTCGGTGCAGGACATTGTCCAGCGCCATCTGGAGAAATACGGCACCATGGACAATCTGCCGGAGTTGGCGGCGGTGCACATCAACGACACCCATCCCACTCTGGCCATCCCCGAACTGATGCGCATCCTGCTGGATGAGTGCGGCTATAACTGGGATGCGGCTTGGAATATCGTGAAAAACACCTTTGCCTACACCAACCACACGGTGATGGCGGAGGCGCTGGAATGCTGGCCGGAGGATCTGTTCCGTCAGCGTCTGCCCCGCATCTACCAGATCGTGCAGGAGATCAACCGCCGTTTCTCTGAGGAGATGATGGCGGCCACCGGCGGCGACCGGGAAAAGGTCAGCCGGATGGCGATCATCAGTTACGGCCTTATCAAGATGGCAAACCTGTGCGTGGCCACCTGCCATTCGGTCAACGGCGTGTCCCAACTCCACAGCGAGATCGTCAAGGACACCGTGTTCCCGGAGGCTTACAGCGTCCACCCCGAGAAATTCACCAACGTCACCAACGGTATTGCCCACCGTCGTTGGCTGTGCCAGGCCAACCCGGAACTGACCAAGTTCATCAGCGACCGCATTGGCGACGGCTTTGTGCTGGATGCCGCTGAACTGTCCAAACTGGCTCCCTACGCCGATGACGCAGAGGCACGCCGTGAGTTTATGGCGATCAAGCGCCGGAACAAAGAGCGTCTGGCCGCTTATGTGAAAAAGCAGACCGGACAGGAACTGAATGTGGATTCCATCTTCGACGTGCAGGTCAAGCGTCTGCACGAGTATAAGCGCCAGCATCTGAACGCTCTGCACATTCTCAGCACCTATCTGAAACTGAAAGAGAACCCCGATATGGAGTTCACCCCCCGCACCTATATCTTCGGCGCCAAGGCGGCTCCCGGCTATTTCCTGGCGAAGGAGATCATCCAGTTTATCTGCAATCTGGGCAAACTGATCGACAGTGACCCGGCGGTGCGGGATAAACTGAAGATCGTGTATATCGAGGATTACCGTGTCACCCTGGCGGAACTGTTGATGCCGGCCGCCGACATCAGCGAACAGATCTCGCTGGCGGGCACCGAGGCCTCCGGCACCGGCAATATGAAACTGATGATGAACGGCGCCCTGACCTTGGGCACCCTGGACGGCGCCAATGTGGAGATCTGCCAGTCGGTGGGCGAGGAGAATATGTTCCTGTTCGGTATGCGCACCGAGCAGGTGGAAGAGCGGAAACGCCAGGGCTATGACCCCCGCTATTTCTACAACAACAACCCCGACATCCACCGTGCCATCGACTTTATGTATCAGGGCTTTGAGGGCCGGAATTACAGCGAGATCGCTACCAGCCTGACCACCAAGGATCCCTATATGGTGCTGGCGGACTTTGCCGACTATGCCCGTGCTCAGGAAGAGTCCGGCCGTCTGTATCTGGACCAGGACGCCTGGGCAAAAAAGGCGATGCTGAACACCGCCGGTAGCGGTGTCTTCGCCTCCGACCGTTCCATCCGGGATTACAACGACCGCATCTGGCACGCCAAGACGGTCAAGATGAAAAAGAAATAACAACGATCGGTCGTCGCAAAAACCGAACAAAAGAGCCGAGGCGGTGCCTCGGCTCTTTTGCCTGTCCGCCTCCCGCAGAAAGAGGCACTATTGCCGTCATAACCTTTCTCTTGCACCTTGGCCAAAGATGTGCTATAATACCCTATATCCCAACACACAGAAAGAAGGAAATGACCTATGGCACGAGAATGGTTGTTGCGGGGTGTGGATCCGGAGGAACTGAAACCGAATGGGGAGGAGAAGATTTCCGAAACGCCCAAGAGCAAATGGGAGAATTTCTGGTATCACCACAAGTGGACCTTTTGGGGTGTGCTGTTTTTGGTGGTGGCGCTGGGCATCGCAACCGTACAGGTGTTCACCCGGGATACCCCGGATTACCAGGTCTTGCTGATGTCAAAGAGCGGTTATGTTTCCCAGCAGACCGAGGCTTTAGAGGCGCTGTTGGCTCCGTATGGAGAGGATCTGGACGGAGACGGCAAAGTGGAGGTCAGTGTCCAGAGTTGCCTGTATTCCTCGGATGTCTCTCTGGAGTATAACAGCGGCCCTCAGATGGTTACCGCCCATCTGGCGGCGGGGGACGTGGTGTTTTTTGTGTGGGATGAGAGCGCCTATAAGATGTTTACCAGCAGTGTGCAGAACGTTTCGGATGCCGGAGCGGATTTTCTGTCGGATATCCCTGTCGCCGGCGAGGGCGTGCAGGAGGGCGGCAAGATCTATTCTTGGGAGGATGACCCCCGCCGTACCGGCGAACTGGCGGACTGGTTCCCGGAAATACTGTATTTCGGTGTCCGTGCCCCGGTGGGTACGGCGTCCGAGTCTGTCACCCTCCACGACCAGAGCCTGACCCTGTTACAGAGATTTATCGAAGGTGCCAAAACGGAAGAATAAACAAAAAAGGACTGCC